>CALCGM010000618.1 GCA_937900985.1 uncultured Planctomycetaceae bacterium
GTGCTCGAACGAATAGGTAAACACACCGAGCCTTTCAAACTGCCAGCGGTCGACAAATGCCAGCAGCTCATCAAACTGCTCGCGAGTCTCCCCTGGGAAGCCCGTGATGAAGGTGGTCCGCAGCACGAGGTCGTCGATGCGGTCGCGGAGTTTGGTGAGCAGCTCTTCGGTGGCGGCCCGGTTGACCCGCCGCTGCATCCGCTTGAGCACCGCATCGCTGGCATGCTGCAGGGGCATGTCGAGGTAGGGCAGGATCTTGCCGCTGCCGGCGATGGTGTCGATCAGCCGATCGCTGAAGTGGATCGGGTAGAGATACATCAGCCGGATCCACTCGATCCCCGGCACCTGCTCAAGCGCCTCAAGCAGTTCGACCAGGCGGGGCTCCCCATACAGGTCGATCCCGTAGTAGGTCGTGTCTTGGGCCACCAGCACGAGCTCCTTGACGCCGTCTGCGGCAAGCTCCTGGGCTTCGCGGATGACCTCTTCCAGCGGCTTGGTGGCATGCTTGCCCCGCATCTTGGGGATCGAGCAGAAGGTGCAGGTGCGGTCGCAGCCTTCGGAGATCTTCAGATAGGCGAGATGTCGCGGGGTGACGCGAAGCCGGCCGGTGTCGACCAGGGCGGTGGCCGGAGCCGGGCGAAAGAGGCTCCGCTGCTCCGCCAGGCCGCCCACGAGCCGCTCGGCGGTGCGGGCCACCTCGTCGCGTGAAAACACACCAATCACCGCATCCACGCCGGGCAGCTTCTCGGCGAGGGCGTCTTTCTCACGCTCGGCCAGGCAGCCGGCAACGACAACGCCGCGGGTGCCGCCAGCAGCCTTGAGGTCGAGCATCTCGTGCACCGTGGCATACGACTCCGCCCGCGACGACTCCAGGAAGCCGCAGGTGTTGACCACGACGAAGTCGGAGCCCTCAGGCCGGCCGACGAGTTCCCAGCCGTCCTCACGGAGTAGGCCGAGCATCCGCTCGCTGTCGACAAGGTTTTTCGGGCAGCCGAGGCTGATCACCGAAAACGTGCCCCGTTTGGGGGCCGACGAGGGCGGCGAGGCGAGTGGACGGGCATCGGCAGATGGGTCGATGACAGGAAGCTGCATGCGAGACTCAGCTGGAGGTGGCCGCGGCTCGACCCTCGATCAGCTTGTCGAGCTCCGCCCGAAGCCGCGGCAGGATTTCGTCGTAGGCGAAGGCGCCAAGCTCGGCGCTCCGCTTCTTGAGATTCACGTGGGTGGGGCCGCACCACAGCCCCAGGTCGGCGTCGTCGGTCTCGCCAGGGCCGTTCACGCGGCAGCCCATCACGGCAATCGTGATGGCATGGTCTTTGGCGTATTCCGTCATTCGCTTCACTTCTTCAGCGAGCTCGATAAACGCCTCGTTTTCCACCCGAGAGCAGCTCGGGCAGCTGATGATGTTGAGGCTCTCGCGGCCGAAGTCGACCACGCTGCGGACGCGGCCGGCGGCGATGTCGTCGAGGATCTGGCGGGCCGCCGCGATCTCTTCGCCCTTCCGCGAGTTGGGGACGGTGAGCGAAACCCGCACGGTGTCGCCAATGCCGCGGCTGATCAGCTGCTCAAACGCGATGCGGGTTTTGATGATGCCGTCTGGAGGCATGCCCGCTTCGGTCACGCCGAGGTGCAGTGGGATGTCGGGACGCTGCTCGGCAAACCGCTTGTTGACCTCGATCACCTTGGCGGGGTCGGAGTCTTTCAGCGACACGGCGTAGCGAGTGAATCCCAGCGAGTCGAGCAGTTCGCAGTGCTCCAGGGCGCTTGCCAGCATCGGCCCGATTGAGTCGTCTTCAGCAAACTGGGCCTTCTTGTCGGGGTCGACGCTCCCGCAGTTGACCCCGACTCGCAGGGCGCAGTCGTGCTCGCCGGCGATGCCAGCGATAAACTTCACCTTCTCCTGCCAGGGCTTCTCCCGCTCGTGGTGGTAGAGGTGGCCAGGGTTGTAGCGGAGCTTGTCGACGTGGGGAGCGACCTCGGCGGCGAGCCGGTAGTTTTCCTGCAGGTCGATCGCCAGATTGGCTTGGCTGCCGCCGCGGATCTCCGGCAGGGCCGCCGCATCTTTCTTGCTGTCGACTGCGATCCGCACCACGCCGGCGCCTGCGGCGTGCAGGGCGTTGACCTGCTCGAGCGTGGCGGCCACATCCGAGGTGTGGGTGGCCGTCATGCTCTGAGCAGCGATGGGGTGGCCCGCCCCGATGGTGATCGAGCCGATACGGACGCTGCGGGTGGGGTTACGCTGGATCTCGACCAAGGCCGGCTCCTTCGGCTGGGGGCAGATCGGTAGGCTGACGCTCTCTCCCAACGATACCAGCGCCCCGGCAAACCGGGGAGGCGGCCGAGGGAAAGCCTTTTTGGCGACAGACTCTCCGTTCCAGCTGATCCCCTGCCCCGCATTCGGTGACTGCATGCGCTACGATCCCCTCCTCCACGTTGTCTTGCACGAGCCTGAGATTCCGCCCAACACGGGCAACATCGCCCGCACCTGCGTGGCGATCGGCGCCAAGCTCTGGCTGGTGGAGCCGGTTGCGTTTCGGCTCGACGATGCATCGCTCAAGCGGGCGGGGCTCGACTACTGGCCAGAGCTTGAGTGGGAGGTGGTGGCCGACTGGTCGCGGCTGCTCGAACGGCTTGGGGAGCGGCCGATGTGGCTTTTTTCGGCCCGGGCGACGCGGGCCTACACCGACGTGGCCTTCGCCCGCGGCGATGCCGTCGTTTTTGGCAGCGAGACCCGCGGCCTGCCGAAGGAGCTGATGGCCGGCCATCAGGAGGGCCTGCTGACCATTCCTTCCCGGCCGCAGGTGCGAAGCCTGAATCTCTCCAACGCCGCGGCGATCGTCTGCTACGAGGCGGTGCGTCAGTGGGGCGGGCTGGCGTCGGGGACGGAGGCGGTCACGGGCGGACCGGCCGGCGGCAGCTCGCCATAGAGCGGCAGGTGTCGGTAGTAGACCTCGAGCATGCAGGTGCACAGGCAGGTGGCGTAGAGCCGGCCCCCCACGTCGCCCCACTGGTCGTAGGCCGGATCCCAGCTGCCCTTTTCGGGGCCCGTGGAGATCTGGGCGGCAGGCACCCGGCTGCGGAGCTGGGCGTTCCACCGCTGCCATGGCCGACCGCCGAGGTGGTGGCAGACCTGGGTGATGTAATACCAGGCGTAGAGGTCTTTTTCCCAGGCAGGCGACTCGTTGGAGCCGAAGTCGATTGTCACGCTGTCGAGCAGGAGCGCAACGCCGCTGGTCAGCTCGGGGGCGTTGCGAGGGCTGCCGAGATACTGCCGGCAGAGGAGACCTTCCGCGGTCAGGGCAGGCCGGAGTTTGAAGCCGCGGTTGTGGCTGGTGATCTGATAGCCGTAGCCCTGCTCGGCTGAGACAAAGACACCGTCGAGAAAGCGGCCCACCGCTTCGTAGGCCGCCGGAGCCGGAGCGAGGCCCGCCATCTCGCCGCTCTTGAGCGCCATCACAAACCAGCCGGTGACCGACATGTCGCCCACGTCGTTTGCCTGGCCCGTGGGCAGCCGGTATTTCCAGCCGCCGTCGGGCATCTGGGCCCGCTGTGCAAACTCGACCGCCCGGCGGGCGGGCACCTCGAGCGACGGGTCGCCGGTCAGGGCAAACAGCTCGCAGAGTGCAATCGTCGCCTGAGCCTGGGCATACATCGACTGCTGCTCGAGCATCTGGCCGAGGTCAAAGCGGCCGTCGTCGCCCTGCGAGAGCACCAGTTTTCGTGCCGCTTTCCGCACCGCTTCGCGATACGGGCCATCGTCGGTCGTATTGCCGGCGCCCTGCAGGGCGAGCAATGCCATGGAGGTGGCGGCGAGGGCGTTTTCCACGCGGCCGCCGTCGCGGTATGGCCCCTGCAGGCTCCACGAGCCGTCGCGTCGCTGCTGCCGCACCAGCCACTCCAGGGCCCGCACCACGGCGGTTTCGGTTTCGGCGCTGCCGCCATGACGGCCAAGCAGGTCCGCTCGCCGGGCTGGCGACCGGCCGGCGAGCAGCTGTTCGATGGCTGGGGCTCCGGCTTCCGCTGCGGCCTCACCGTCGGCCGCCGCCACCGCGATCTCGGCATCTTCGGCGTTGGCAAACTCGGGCGGGGGTTCGGAGGCCGAGTCTTCGGCGACGGTTTCGGCGGGTGGCGTCGGCTCGGTTTCGCTTTCGGCGGGCTCCTCGTCGGGCGTGGCTTCCTGCGACGGGTCGTCTGTGTCTTCGATCACAACGTCGGCCTGGCTGCCGCCGGGGTCGTCGCCGGGCGTGGAAAAGGCGAGCTCAAGGGGGGGCAGAGGCGACGAGGATTCACGGACCACGAGGATCGCACAGGCGAGCAGCAGCAGCGTGTGCACGATCAGGCTGGCGCTGGCAGCCTTGACCTGCTTGAGCAGCTGGTCGACGCGGGTGCTGGCGGCTCCTGCGGGAACCTCCGGCCTGCCAGACGATGCAGCGGGCGTCGCTCGTGCCGGCTGCAGGCCTGCTCGCCGAGGCCCCGCCTGTCCGGCCGCGGCATGGGGCGGGAGCGGTGGTGGCCCCTTGGCGGCGGGCTGCCCTCCGGGCTCGGCCGCCCAGGGCAGGCCGCCAACAAGCGGCACGGATGCCGGAAGCCGATCGCCGTGCTGTGGGGCTGGCTGCGGCGGCTGGCGGTCGGCTGGAGCCATGAGGACGCACGCAGGCCGCGGATCGGCCGCAGGGGGAAAGGAATGCGAAGAAAACCGGCCACGACGCTCGAGGCCTTCTCTCCGGGTGCTGTTGAGGGTATAGTTCTTCTGTCGACGTTGCTGAGAGCAGTTATTGACTCTCCTCTTTCTCAGGCGGAGTTTTTGCAGCCGCCGCAGAAAAAACCGAAGTGATGGCTTCGGTGTGCCGACGACAGTAGAACGCAAAAATGGACGCGGGGTGGAGCAGCCCGGTAGCTCGCGAGGCTCATAACCTCGAGGTCGCAGGTTCGAATCCTGTCCCCGCCATTTTAGCGCCTGCAGGGCCCTCCTGGCCCTGCAGGCTCTTTTTTCGCCGGCCCTCCAGGCCGGCAGACGTCGTCTGGTGCGGGGATGTCAGTGGTTTCGCTTGGGCCCTCCTGGCCCTGCAGGCTTTTTTTTCGCTGGCCCTCCAGGCCGGCAGACGTCGTCTGGTGCGGGGATGTCAGTGGTTTCGCTTG
>CALCGM010000619.1 GCA_937900985.1 uncultured Planctomycetaceae bacterium
TCGGGGGGAGTGCTGCTCATATCGGACCCTCTGTGGGCTCGCAGAAAAACGTCGCCTCGCGGACCACGAGTTCAACGCCCCTTTGCCTTCCTCGCAACCTCAAAGCCCAACAGCCGCAATCGGTCACGCCAGCATTCCCCCGAGCGCGTGGCTTCAAGAGACCGGCCGCGGGCGGGTAGGCTCATGGCCCCGTGGGCATTGGCCCAGCGCACCTCATTCGAACATCGCCGGCATGAACACACCCGCTCCTCCCGCTGCAACGCCTGCCCCTCGACCGTCGCTCGACGGGGCACGGGTGCTGCTCGTCGACGACCAGCCGATCATCGGCGAGGCGGTGCGGCGGATGCTCGCCGAGGAAGCAGCGATTGAGTTTCACTACTGCCAGCATCCAGCGGAGGCGATCGAGACGGCGGCAGCCGTCGGCCCCACCGTGGTGCTGCTCGACCTGGTGATGCCGGAGATCGACGGCCTGGAGCTGGTTCGTCGCTTTCGGGCCGACGAGCGGTTTCGCGAGCTGCCGATCATCGTGCTCTCCACCAAGGAGGAGCCCGCGGTCAAGGCTGAGGCGTTTACCGTGGGGGCCAACGACTACATCGTGAAGCTCCCCGACCGGCTGGAGCTGATCGCCCGCACCCGCTACCACTCCCGCGGCTACGTCGCCCTGCAGGAGCGAAACGAGGCCTTCACGGCCCTCGAGGCCAGCCGGCAGAAGCTCGCAGACGACCTGGAGACCGCAGCGCAGTATGTGCGGTCGCTGATTCCAGCCCCGCAGGACCTCGCCGGCATGCAGGCCGACTGGCGGTTCATCCCGTCGGCCGACCTCGGCGGCGACGCGTTTGGCTACCACGCCCTCGACGAAACCTGCACGGCCATCTACCTGCTCGATGTCTGCGGCCACGGGGTGGGCGCAGCCCTGCTGAGCGTCTCGGCCCTGAATGCCCTGCGGAGCGGCTCCCTCGCCCAGACCGACTTCCACGATCCCGGCTCCGTTTTGGAGGCCCTCAACCGGGCCTTTCCGATGGAGCAGCAGAACGACATGTTCTTCACGATCTGGTATGGCGTGTTTGACGCCGCGAGCCGTGAACTTCGCTGGGCGGGCGGCGGGCATCCGGCGGCCGTGCTGATCGGCGAGGGCCTCGAAAAGCCT
>CALCGM010000620.1 GCA_937900985.1 uncultured Planctomycetaceae bacterium
GATGTAGGGGTAGGTGTCGCTGCGGCTCTTGTCGTCAAGGATCAACGCATCGCAGACGACGCTCGACTTGCTCTTGCGAGCACCTGGCTCCACCTTCACCAGCCCGCGGTAGCTGGATCGGCCACCATTTTTGGAGATGCTTTTGGAGACGATTCGACCGCTGGTGTGGGGTGCTGCATGCACCAGTTTGGCCCCCGCATCCTGGTGCTGGCCAGCTGAGGCAAAGGCGATCGAGAGAATCTCACCACGCGCCCCCGGCTCCATCATGTAGACCGCGGGATATTTCATCGTCAGCCGGCTGCCGAGATTGCCGTCAATCCACTCCATCATGGCCCCCTCATAGGCCATAGCCCGCTTGGTAACAAGGTTGTAGATGTTGTTGGCCCAGTTCTGGATAGTTGTGTAGCGGCAACGGCCGTGCTTCTTGACCATGATCTCCACCACCGCCGAGTGCAGGCTCTCCGTGGAGTACATCGGAGCCGTGCAGCCCTCGACGTAGTGCACCTGAGCCCCTTCGTCGACGATGATCAGCGTCCGCTCAAACTGCCCCATGTTCTCCGCATTGATGCGGAAATAGGCCTGCAGCGGAAACTCGATCGACACCCCCTTCGGCACGTAAATAAACGAGCCACCCGACCAGACGGCCGAGTTGAGGGCAGCAAACTTGTTGTCGGTCGGCGGGATGATCTTGCCGAAATACTCGCGCAACAGATCCGGGTGTTCACGCACGGCGGTGTCGGTGTCGGTGAAGATCACGCCCTTCTTGGCGAGGTCTTCCTGCAGCGACCCATAGACAACTTCGCTCTCGAACTGCGCCTTCACGCCAGCGAGAAACTTCCGCTCCGCCTCTGGAATACCGAGCCGATCGAAGGTCTTTTTGATTTCATCTGGCACATCGTCCCAGCTCTTGCCCTGCTGCTCGGCGGGCTTGAGGTAGTAGTAGATGTCTTGGAAGTTGACACCGATGTGGCCTCCCCAGTTGGGCATCGGCTTGCTGTCGAAGATCTCCAGCGACTTCAGACGGAAGTCCCGCATCCAGGCGGGCTCCTTCTTCATCTCGGAGATCTGGTTGACAATCTCTTTCGACAGCCCCCGACGAGCCTTGAAGATCGTCGGCGTTTCCGTACGGAAATCGTATTTGTTGATCTCACCGAGGTCGGGCTTGGCGGCACCGGCGGCACCGACGGGAACCGCCGCAAGCGTGCTCGATTCATGAAGGTCGATCGACATGGCTGTTTCCTCTCGTTAGTGACGCATCGTCTGGTTCAAGCGCATCGTTCGATGCCTCCGCACTCAAGCACGCATGCGCTGAGCATGACGTCGTGCCGGGCATGTTGGTGCCCGCCTCTCCGAGGCCAGCGACGCTAGGCCGTGGCGGTCGCTTCGGCCATCGCCTCTTCGGCCGCAGCCGCCTCTGGGTAGGCCGATCGGATTCGCTCGTAGCCCCGCTTGTGCAGTTCGGCAGCGAGTTCGGGACCACCCGATTCCACGATGCGACCACCGAGCATGACATGCGTCTTCAGCGGGATGTTGTGCTCGAGGAGCTGTTCATGGTGCGTGATGATCAGGATGCCCATGTCCGCTCCACCAATGCGGGAGATGCTTTCGCTGGCCAGCCGCACGGCATCCGCGTCGAGGCCGCTGTCGGTCTCGTCGAGCACGGCAAACCGAGGGGCAAGCATCGCCAGCTGTAGGATCTCAGCCCGCTTCATCTCGCCGCCGGAGAAGCCGTCGTTGACGTAGCGGCGAGCGAAGTCGGCGTCCATCTGCAGTTCCGACATCTTCGCCTTGAGCTCCTGCCGAAAATCTTTCATCGGCACGAGCTCTTGCCCCTCCTTCCGCTCTGGATTGCGGACATTGCTAACAGCATGCCGCAGGAAGTCGGCCACCCGCACCCCCGGGATCGCCATCGGACGCTGGAAGGCCAGGAAAAGCCCCGCCCGCGCCCGCTCGTCCGGCTCCATCGCCAGCACGTCGCGGCGGCTCCCGTCGGCCTCGACGATCTCAATCGTGCCCCCCGTCACCTCATACGACGGGTGGCCCATGATCGCGTAGCCAAGTGTGCTCTTGCCGGAACCGTTGGGCCCCATCAGGGCATGCACTTCACCTCGGCCGATCTCCAGATTGACACCTTTGAGAATCTCGCGACCCTCGACGGCGACATGCAGATTCTGAATGACCAGTTTTTCCGGGTGTTGGCTTGTCATGAAACTCTCGAGGCAGGAAACGGGGCAGGGGGGAGACGGCGTCGGCTGGCAGGCCGTTGGCCGCTCGATCAGGCGTTTACTTTCTGGTGATCGAACACGAGTTCGCCGGCTCCAACCGGAGAGGCGACGTAGCCACTGTGGTGAGGAATCGGCAGCTCGTCAGGAACCTTGCCCGCGCCACCAGCCTGCTTGGCAAGCTTTTGGCCGAGGATCTTGTCCTGAATCCGCATCAGGCCTTCGAGCAGGCTTTCGGGGCGTGGCGGGCACCCGGGCACATAGACGTCGACCGGCACCACGAGATCGACACCCTTCACGACGTGGTAGCCCCACTTGAAATACGGCCCACCACCGGTCGTGCAGGCACCCATGGCGATCACATACTTCGGATCCGGCATCAGGTTGTAGAGACGACGCACACGGCTCGCCATTTTGTAGGTCACCGTGCCGGCCACGATCATCAGGTCGGCCTGACGAGGGGTGGCCCGAAACGCGCCAGCCCCAAACCGGTCGAGGTCGTAGCGGCTTGCACCGGCGGCCATCATCTCGATCGCACAGCAGGCCAGGCCGAACGTCATCGGCCAGATGCTCGACTGCCGAGCCCAGTTAATGGCCTGCTCGACCGTCGTGACGATCATGTTTTCTTCGAATCTGCCTTCAATCCATGGGCGTGTCATGACGTGAGCTCCGCTGAGCCGAGTGGATGGATCTTGAACCGCACAGACGGCAATTGTGCAACACCGAGCGGCAACGGGACAGGGGGGCGAGGGCAGAACGTGAATCCAGACCGTTTCCGCCCCAGCCCAGGCTGCTGCGGAGGTGGCGGACGACGCTGCGGCACATCGATCAGTCTCGTCATGTCAGGCCCCCTCTCTTCGCGGTTTGCCGGGAACGGCAGGCTGCCCAGGGACGGCATGAACCGTGAACCGGCAGCAGGCGTCGCCGTCGAGCCGGCACTCTGAGAGCCGCACCGGCGCCTCCACAAGCGTCTCGAGCATCACCCGTTCGGCCGCACAAATCCCGCGATCCGCCTCTGCCAGCTGCGGGTAGGGGCAGGTGTGGGTGGTGAGCACGGCGAGCCGTTCACTGGCGTCGCCGTCCGCACCGCCCGGTTCGCTGGAGTCACAGGCCGTGCACTCGCAGGCAATCTTCCGCTCGCGGAGGGCAGCAGCCACGATCGCCAGCCGGCTCGCCGGAGAGCGGTCGGCGTCAAAGCCTCCGCTCCGGGCTCGGCAGACTTCCGCCAGCGACTGGCCGATCCGCGAGAGCAAACCCCGCCGCACCGCCGGCTCCTCAATGCGACGAACCTCACGCCAGAGCACCATCGCCAGGTCGCGAAAGTTGTCGCCTCCAAGCTGACGGCCGGCCTCGGAGAGCCGGTAGACGTGGGATGGACGACCGCGGGAGACGCCCCCCGGGGCCCAGCTCCGCTCGCGGACAACGTAGCCTGCTTCCATCAGCCGGGCGAGCCGCTGCCGGACAGCGGTGGCGGTGACGCCGAGGGCTTCGCTGAGCTCGGCAATCCCGAGGGCCACGTCGCCCCGCAGCAGCTCAACGACCGGCTCATCAGAGCCGTGCAGTGCCGGCAGGGCGAGATCATGGTCTGCATCCTGCAGGCTGCCGTGGCGATCGTGTTGCGGAAGACTCGTTGCCATACCTCTACGATAGGAGGCATCGGATTTTTGACAAGCCTGCTTGCGAAAAATCGGCGGGCCTCTTCCCAGCAGCCTTTGCGGAGCCCCCGCGAGTCACGCCCGCGGAAACTTCGTCCGCACCACCTCAAGAAACTCCTCGCGGGAGAGCGTTCGCGACACGCCCGCGCGAAACTCGCGGGCTCCCGGAATCCCTTGGGCATACGAGCAGGCAAACTTCCGCATCAGGAGCGTGCCCCGCTCCACGCCGAATCGCTGGCAGACCAGGTCGTAGTGGTGCAGCACGAGTTCTCGCTGCTCATCAAGCGAGGGGTCGGGCGGCGGCGGTTCACCCCGCAGCACCGCAGCGATCTGGGCGAAGATCCAGGGCTTGGCGAGCGCTTCACGGGCGACCATGATCCCGTCGACACCGGTTTCCCTCAGCCTCGCGACAGCCACCTCGGCTGAGGTGATGTCGCCGTTGCCGATCACGGGCATGCGGGAAACGCTCCGTTTAACTTCGCCGATCGCCTCCCAGTCGGCCCGGCCTTTGAAGAACTGGCTGGCCACGCGACCGTGCACCGTCAGGCAGGCGGCCCCGGCTTCCTCGACACGCTGGGCCACTTCGACCCCCGTCTGGCAGGTGGGGCCACAGCCCAAGCGGATCTTGGCGGTGACCGGCGTTCCCTCGCAGGCCTCCACCACCCGCCGCACGATCGCCCCCACCCGCTCCGGCTCCCGCAGCAGCCACGAACCGCTGTGGGCCTTTTCGCTCACCTGACGCACCGGGCAGCCGAAGTTGAGGTCGACCACGCTCACCCGGAAATCGAGGGCGAGCCGACGGCCGACGCGGGCGAGGTTGTCGGGATCGTTGTCCCACATCTGCACCGCCAGCGGCCGCGGCTCGTCGCGAACCCCCCAGAGCCGGTCGGGGTGCTCTCCCCGTTCACTCTCCAGCCAGGCGGCACTGCGGGCAGCGATCATCTCGGTGGCCAGGAGGCCAGCCCCCCCAAACTCACGCACCACCTGCCGGTAGGCAAAGTTGGTGTAGCCCGCCATCGGCGCCTGCAGCACCGGGGGATCGACCACAACGCTGCCAAGCGTCAGAGGCCGCGTGGCCGGTGCCGCAGCGGGAGGCGAGCCGTGGGAGTCGTGAGCAGACGTGAGGACGGGTGCGGACATCACTCGAGAATACCAGCCAGCACTGACCGTCTTCGGCGGACCGAGGGCCGCAGCGAGCTGTCCGTGCCAAAAGCCATCCAGGGCCTTTTTCCACTCAAGCGACGCCCCCCAAAGCCGAGGTTCTTGGGGGGCGACGGTCGCCGCATCCTGCGGCGGCAGGTGTGTCCCACAGGCTGCTAGCGGACGGGGAAACCGTTGAGGGCCGCCGGCTGACCGGCAGTCCCTGCAGCTGGTGGCACAGCAAGCATCGGCGGGCCCCCGGCAGGCAGGGCCGCTGAGGTCAGGGCCACTGGAGGTCGCCAGGGCGTGGGCGTTCCGATGAGCATCGTGGCAAACTGGCTGTCTGGCACCGAGAAGTCGGCGACCGCCATCACATACTCAACGATGTCGTCGTTGTAGCGGGTGACCGCCCCGACGAGGGCCTTCTGCTGCTCCAGCAGGGCCGCATGGGCCGCGATCACCGACTCAATGCCGCGAGCACCGCGGGCGTGGTCGTTTTCCGCCATCTCCACCGCCGTCTCAGCGGCCAGCACAGCGGCCGCCCGGGCATCGACCTCTTCGTGCTCCAGCGGCAGCGAGCGGTTGATCGCCCGGATTCGGCCGGTGGCGATTCGCGACGCAAAGAGCACGTCAAAGTGGGTTTCATAGGAGGTCGCCAGCGGCCGATCCACGGGCCAGGGCAGCGGCTCACTGGCGGGCAGCCGCACAAGATCAACAAGCTCCTGCTGGGCCGACACGACTGCGGCGCGGGCCGCGGCGACATCCGCCAGCCGCGATGCCACTGCCACGTCGAGGGTTGCCCGATCATGGGGATCCCCACTCGGGGCAACGAGATCGAGCCGGTCAGCAGCCTCCGCTGTCCACCGCAGCACCGCGGCCTGTTCCACGAGCTTCCAGTAGGCCTGGGTGATCCACAGCCGTCGGCCCCGATCGCCAGACCGCTCCAGCGCTTCGAGCAGCGGCAGCGGCCGGGCCGCCAGGCCAACCATCACCGCAGGGCCCGAGCCCTGTTCGACCGGCTCAAGGGACGCATCGATCAGCGTGGTCGCCGGGCCGCTCGGCAGCGTGGGCTGCCGCTGGGTGTCGGCCACGCTGTCGGCAGTCGTTCCGACCGCAGCGGCTCCCTGGCTGGCCATGCCGCCGACATCCGAGGCGTCGAAAGGAGCCGGCTCCTGCAGACTGCCGGCTCCCGCAGCGCCGGAAACCGCACTCGGTGGCACCGCGAGAGCAGCCGGGGGGCTCCCAAAGCCCGCCCCAGGCAGCGACGCTGGTGGCTCCTCCGGTGGCGAGGCAAGCACCGAGCGGGTGCCGTCGGCAGCAGGGGGTGCAGCACCGCTAGGCGGCAAGGAGGCTCCGATGGGGGGCGACGGCGGCAGGCCCGCCTGTGGGACCGCTGTCGTGGGGACGGCTGTGTCGAATGCACCCGCTGGCGGCACGTCCGCCGGGGCTCCAGCGGCGTCGCTGGCAGCCGATTCCGTCGCCGGCGGCAGCGAAAAGGGCGGGGGGGCTCCAAACCGAGACATGCCCGGGTCGTCTGAAGCCGTCGTCAGGTCGTCGGCCGTCGCGTCGTCGGCCGTGTTGACGGTTGAAAAACTGCTCTCTGCCGGCGGCGGCGACGAGCGAAAAAAACTTCCCGGCTCGCTCGCGGGCACACTCGCGGAGCCTGCCCCGCCCGAATCATCCGCTGCTTCAGTCGCCGGCGGAGCCGCCAGCGCGACAGTCTCGTCGGGGACCGCCTCGGCATCGCTCGACGCATCCGTTGTCTCCTCTGCCGCGTTGGCTGGCGGCGGAGCAGCGGCCTCCTGCCCCCTCACGGCCGCACCGGTGATGGCCATCGAACACGCCGCGACGAGGCGGAGCGTGTGGCAGCGGAGCAGCAGGGCAAGACGGATCATGAGCGAGCTCGATATTCGTGACCACAAGGCGGCGAGAAAATCCTCGAGAAGCCGCCCTGAGTCAACGGCAATCGCCACCTTGGCTGACCAGGTGTCCCCAGCCTGCCAGGTCGTGCCTCCCGCCTTTGTTGAACTGCAGGGTGGCGGGCCCGGGGAGAGCCAGAGGAGGCCTTTTTCGCCAACCGATCAGCTCGCGGCATCCAGGTAAGGATCCTGGCTCATCTGAATGTGGCTCTCGGCCCGCTGCCGCTCGATGTATTCCAGCACCCGTCGCTGCCGCACATGCCGAGCCTCAACCTTCCGCTGCGCCTGACGAAACACCCGCAGCAGCCGCTCCGGCCTCACTGTCAGATGGCTGCGAATCCAGGCAGCCACCCGCTTGGCCCGCTTGGGGCCGTAGCCCATCACCAGGATGTCGTCGTCTGCCGCCGCGTACTGACGCCAGCTGCCGGGGTCGCCCTGCCGGCCGCAGCGGCCGACGAGCTGCCGGTCGATGCGGGCTGAATCGTGGAGCTCGGTGCAGATCACATGCAGTCCGCCAAGCCCCTCCACCTCCTCGCCAAGCCGGATGTCGGTGCCGCGACCAGCCATGTTGGTCGACACCGTGATCTGCCCGCGCTGCCCCGCGCCAGCCACAATCTCGGCCTCCTGCTCAATCTGGCGGGCGTTGAGCACCGTGTGGACGAGCCCCGCGGCAGTCAGCATCTGCGAGAGCTGCTCCGACTTGTCGATCGTCCGCGTGCCGATCAGCACCGGGCGACCTTCGGCATGGAAATGGGCCACTTCGTCAACGATGCGGCGGAACTTCTCCTGCTCGTCGGCCACCACGACAGGCTCGAGCCGCTGGCGAATCGCCGGGCGGTTGGTGGGCACGACAGACACAGCCACGTCGTAGGTACGGGCAATCTCCCCGGCGCTTGTCGCAATCGTGCCCGTCATGCCCGCCAGATGCGGCCAGCGGGCAAAGAGATCCTGGATCGTGATCCGAGCGGCATGCCCTGAGGGCACGGTGATCTCCACAGCTTCCTTGGCCTCGACGGCCTGATGCAGGCCATCCCGCCAGGAGCGGCCCTCAGCGGTGCGGCCCGTAAACTCATCGACGATCACGATCTTGCCGTCGCGAACGACATACTGCCGGTCACGGATGAACATCTCTTTGGCTCGGACGGCCCTCTCGACCGCCTCGTAGAGCACCAGCAGGCTTGTCGCCTCGAGCAGGTGCGGGCGGTGCATCGCCCGCACCCGGCTGCGGCCCGGACCGAGCAGTTCGCAGGTGTGCTTCTGCGGGTCGAGCTCGAAATCTTCGTCGCGGGTCAGCTGCGTGGCAGCATCGGCAGCAAACTCAAAGAGCGCCTGCTGCTTGGCCTGCGCTTCCCCCGGAGCCGACGCGATCACCAGCGGCGTCCGAGCCTCGTCAATCAGCACGTTGTCGGCCTCGTCCACCAGGGCAAACCAGTAGGGCCGCTGCAGGAGTTTGGGGCCCGTGCCGGCCCGCCCCATCAGGGTCGCGCCCAAGTCGACCCGGCCTTCGGCAATCTCTCGCCCCATCAGCCGATCTTTGAGGAAATCAAAGCCAAACTCTTTGGCCGTGCCGTAGGTCACATCCTTGGCGTAGGCGTCGCGGCGGGCGTCGAAGTCCATCTCCGACTGCACGCAGCCCACGGAGAGGTTGAGGGCTTTGAAGATCGGCGTCATCCACTCGGCGTCGCGGTGCGCAAGATAGTCGTTGACCGTCGCCAGATGCGCGCCCTTGCCGTAGAGGGCAAAGAGCACCAGCGGCAGGGTGGCGACCAGCGTTTTTCCTTCGCCCGTCTGCATCTCCACGATGCTGCCGTGCACGAGCGCGACACCGGCGAGCAGCTGCACGTCGTAGTGCCGCATGCCGAGCGCCCGCCGGCCAGCTTCCCGTGTGGCGGCGAAGCACTCCACCAGCAGGTCTTCCGGCGGCTCACCGCTGCGGGCACGATACGACAGCGAGCGGCCCAGCCGCCGCAGCCTGGTGTCGTCGAGGAGCTTCATCT
>CALCGM010000621.1 GCA_937900985.1 uncultured Planctomycetaceae bacterium
GGCCCCGCTCCGCTGCAGGTGGTGATCAGCGGCGACCGGCCGATTGAGCTGATCGCTGCCGACACCGACCGGCTTGTGGGCATCGACGGCAGGCTTGAGGATCTTGAGCGCGAGGATCGGCCCGCCACGCTCGTGCCGCTGATCAGCGACCGCTGGGGCAAACAGTTTCGCTGGCATGGCGGCAGCGACATGCCCGAGAACGAGCGGCAGCAGCTGCACGAGATTGTCCGCATCGCCCACGCCCGCGGCCAGCGGGTCCGCTTCTGGGCCACCCCGGAAGACCCGGCCTGCTGGCGAGAGCTCGCCGCCGGCGGCGTCGACCTGATCGGCACCGACCGCCTCGGCGACCTGGCCCGTTTCCTTGAGGAACAGCTTGGTCAGTAGCCTTCGTTTCGAGCGCAAGGCGGGCCAGGAGCGTGGTTGGCAGCGGCATCCTCGTCGGCAGGTTGCCACGACTCGGCAACACGCTCACCGAGAGCCGGCCTGCTGCCAACGTGAAAGAGCCGACCACCCGCTGCTCGGCATCAGCCGCCACATACCCGCGGGTCACATCCTTCCGCCCGTCGGCCCGCCCCCGCGGCCGCTCGCCTGCGTCACGCGGCTTCGCCGGGGAGCTCGTCGAGGACAACTTCGTCGAGTTCGGTGCCGTCGACGTCGCGACGCAGCAGCATGTAGGCGGCGGTGGCAATCGCCCAGAAGTAGCCCCAGGCAAATGAGCCGAGCAGCGTCTCGATGCAGTCGTGCCAGAAGAGGATCGCCCGCAGGCCGAAGGTGGGAGCGGCAGCACCAGCCTCCGCCAGCGACGCGGCCGCCGACTCAAGAACCCCGGTGGTACGGGCATGCCCCATCCCAAAGCTTGTCGCCCAGAAGGCAAGCGAGGTGGTGGCATCGGCGAAGAGCCCCGCCGCAAACAGCGCCGGCACAAACACCACGCCAGCCACCACCGCATAAAAGGCATAGTGCAGCGGCCGCTGGTAGAGGTAGGAGAAGGCGGTGGAGATCGCCTGAAAGCTGTCGCCGCGTTCCACCCCCACGGCAGCCACCATCAGCGGCCAGCCCGCCACGAGCCCGATCACCAGGATCGCCAGCACCAGCGCCCCGGCGAGCACCAGCGGCCAGACCACACCCGCGATGGCGAGGCCCCAGTCTGCCCGCATCAGCAGGCCGAGCACGGCCCCCGGCAGCGAGAGCACAGCCACCCCCAGCAACACAAACGCCACCGAGTTGAAGCTCGAGGGCCACCGCGACACCCCGAAGCGGAGCCCGCCGAGAAAGCCTGGCGACTCCTCACCGATCATCGTGACCGCCGCATGGCGGGTGATGGCGGTGCCAAAGAGCGACCAGGCGAGCACAAACCAGAGGATCCGCCCCGCGGCAGCGGCGGCATGCGAGAGCGTGACGGCCGGATGGAAGGGGGCCGACAGCAGCCGCCCGGCATCCGACAGCGGGGCGGGGAGGGTGGCGATGATCGCCGTGGCATTGGGAAGCGCCCGCTCCGACACGGCTGTCACCGTCGCTGCTGGCAGCTCAAGGCCAGCGACCGGCCCGGTGAGCGAATCGATCACGGCCCAGCCGGCCCAGGTGGCGAGGCCGCCGAAGGCCGCCAGCAGCAGCACTGTCGGCGAGAAGGCCATGCCGGCCGCGCGAAACAGGATCCACCAGGGAAGGGCGTCCCGCCAGTGAACCTCGTGAACCGCCGAGCCGATGGCCGCCGTGGCCGCAACGGGATCCGTGGTCGAAGACGCGTCGCTCATCAATCGCTCCGTCATTGGGCTTTCACACGGCCTGAGGTGCGTGTTTCCTAACGACGCACCTGAAGCCTTCGCAGTATACGAACCCACTGCCAAAACCGCAGAGCAGGGCGACCGGCCGGAGCGACAGCCCGGCTCGCCCCAGCGACGCAGCCCCGGGCACACTCCCGACCTGCTTGCGCAGCCAACGACGATGGGCTACAACACTTCTCAAACGCACCACACACACCTGCCTGAGGGAGACTGATCGATGCTGCAAGCACTGCTGCACCCGCGCACGTGGGCCGGGCTCGGACTCGGAGCCTACCTGCTGGCTGGGGGGCTCGCCGGCATCGCCTCCCCCGTCGCGGCCGCCGAGCCAGTCGTGCTCGACCTCTGGCCTGCAGGCACGCCCACAGCCCCGGCGGCCGATGTTGGCGACGAACGGGAGCTCACCCGAGATCCGCCCGATGGCGTGATGCGGCTGACGGGAGTGAGTGTGCCGCAGATTGAGGTCTTTCAGCCGGCAGAGCCCAAAGGGGCTGCGGTGCTCGTCGCCCCGGGCGGCGGCTACCAGATCCTGGCCTACGAGCATGAGGGCTCGCAGGTCTGTGAGTTTCTCAACGAGCACGGCGTGACGGCCATCCTGCTGAAGTATCGGGTGCCGGCGGCCCGTGAGATTGCCCTGCAAGACGCCCAGCGGGCGATGGGGCTCATCCACCACCATGCTGAGGAGTGGGGCATCGACCGCAGCCGCATCGGCATGCTCGGCTTCTCTGCAGGCGGCCACCTCACGCTGATGACCTGCCTGCATGGCACCGAGCGGACCTACGAGATCGATCCCGCGCTCGACGTCGACGACCCAACCCCCGCCTTCGCGATTCCGGTCTACCCCGCCTATCTCGTGGAGCGGGGCAGCGAAGGCCCGCTGCTCGACAGCGTGGCCGTCACCGAGCGGTCACCGCCGCTGTGCCTGATCCATGCCGCCGACGACCCCTGGACTTCGAGCGGCAGCTCGCTCCTAGCCGTCGAATACAAAAAGCACGGCATCCCCTGCGAGGTTCACATCTATGCCAAGGGTGGCCACGGCTTCGGCATGAAAAAGACCGGGCTCCCCGTCGACGCCTGGCCGCTGCGGGTGGTGGAGTGGATGGACTCGCTGGGGCTGTTTTAGTCAGGAAGCAGTTTCGAGAGGTCCACCGTCTCCCCATCACCGTCATCTTCTTCGTCGTCGCTGGGGGCGTGCGGCACGCTGTAGCCCTCCTCCAGCCAACGGCCGAGGTCGACGAGGCGGCAGCGGTCGCTGCAAAACGGGGCGGTGGGCGTGGTTTCCAGCGAGACCGCGGCGTTGCAGACGGGGCACTGAGGCACGAGAGCATCCGAGATCAAAAGGATGGAAACACGCTGAACGGACCGCTACGAAGCAGAGGCGAGGCACGAGGCGGCGGCCCCGCCAGCCGACGTCAGGATTCGCTCTTCTTGGCAGCCGGTTTGGCGTCGCCCGATGACGACGACTTCGACGATTCGCCGGAGCTCTTCTTGTCGCCGCCATCTTTCTTGCCGCTCGAGGTTGCCTTGTCGGCCGCGGCGCCCTTCTTATACGAGTCGCTGCGGTAGTCGGTCTGATAGAAGCCCGAGCCCTTAAACATGATCGCAGCGCCCGTGCCGATCAGCCGGCGGAGCTTCCGCTTCTTACACTCCGGGCAGGTGCGTTTCACCTTGTCGGTGATCGACTGAAACAGCTCAAACGCGTGGCCACAGCCATCGCAGACGTAGTCGTATGTGGGCATCTCTGTGAGACCTTATTCCTCGGAATGCTTGGCCACAATCACCTGAGCGGGCCGCACCACGCGGTCGTGCAGGCTGTAGCCACGGCTGGCAACCCCCACCACCGTGCCGGGCTCAACCCCTGGAATCGCCTGCTGCAAAACCGCATCGTGCACCGCCGGGTCAAACGATTCACCCTCGGTGGCGATCTGCTTGCAGCCATGGTCTTCCAGCAGCTTCTCGATCTGCTGGGAGAGCATCCGAAAGCCGGAGAGCAGGCTCTCCACGTCGGAGGCTTTCTCGGCAGCCTCGATCGCTCGCAGCATGGTGTCGTGCACTGGCAGCAGATCGCGAAGCAGGTCGATTTCGCGGTAGCGATGCGCCTCTTCATACTCCCGCCGCATCCGCTTGCGGACATTGTCGAGCTCGGCCTGCAGCCGCAGCAGACGGTCTTCAGCCGCCTGCAACTGCTCTGCGGCGTCGTCCTGCCCGGCAGCCTCTGCAGCTTCGCCAGCCTCGGGCTCGCTGCCGCCGAGCTCCTCGAACACGTCGTCCTCTGGATGGTCGTTCATGCTGACTCCTCGGGGGTCTCACGTGGTTGGAAGTAGTCCTTGAGACGATCAAAGAAGCTCGTCCGCTTCGGCGTCACGCTCGTGTGTTCTTCATCGGCGAGCTGGCGGAGGAGTTCCTCCGAGCGGGCCGAGAGCTTTCGGGGAACTTCGATGTGGATCTGCACAATCAGGTCGCCGATCCCCCGACCGCGAACCTCGGGCATGCCCATGCCCCGCATCCTGATCGTGGCGTCGCTCTGCGTGCCCTTGGGGATCTCCAGCGGCTGCGGCCCTTTCAACGTGGGCACATCCACAGTCCCCCCGAGCGCTGCCTGGCTGTAGGTGATCGGCACCTCGCAGACGAGGTCGCGGCCGTGCCTGGTGAGGAAGGGATGCTCCTCGATCTGAATCACGCAGTAGCAGTCGCCTGGCGGCCCGCCATTGCCTCCGGGCTCGCCTTCCCCGGCCAGCCGAACCCGCACATCCTCATCGACCCCCGCAGGAATCGTCACCTTGCGTTCGACATGCTCCTCCACCAGCCCAGCACCACGGCAGGAGGCGCACTTGTCGCGAACGAGTTTTCCTGCACCGCGGCAGGCGGGGCAGGTGGTCTGCATGCGAAACACGCCTGCCGACTGCAGCACCTGCCCTTGGCCACCGCAGTAGTCGCAGCTTTGCGGGGTCGTGCCCGGCTTGGCCCCTGAGCCCTCGCACGTGCCGCAGGCCTCATGCCTGACGAAACTGACCGTGCGGGTCGCTCCCTCGGCCGCTTCCGCCAGCGACAGCGTCAGCTCGCAGAAAACATCCTTACCCTTGCGGGCCCGGGATCCCCGGCGGCGGCCACCGCCGCCGAAGGCCTCGCCGAAGATGCCACCCCCGAACAGCTCTCCGAATGCATCGAAGATGTCGGACATGTCGTTGAAGTCGTGGGTGCCACCCTCCAGCCCGGCATGGCCGTAGCGGTCGTAGCGGTCCCGCAGCGAACTATCCGAAAGCACCTCGAAGGCCCGTGCCGCTTCTTTAAAACGGCCAGCGGCTTCGTCATTCCCCGGATTGCGATCCGGATGAAACTGCATCGCGAGCTTGCGGTAGGCGGTCGTGATTTCGCCGGACGATGCCCGCCGTTCCACGCCCAGCACTTCGTAGTAGTCCCGCTCCTGCGGCATGGCGTCCGCTCTCTCCAGGCGATTGCTGCGTGGCCGCCTTCTTGAGTCATACGACAACAAACCGCTGCCGCTTCAGGCCTTCAAACAAGGAGGCCGGCCGGCAGAATCCCGGCACGGCCTCCTGCTGTGTTTCCTATCTCTACGTCCCCCGCCTCGGAGCAGGGGAGCGAGACCGCACACATCCGATCAGCGAACGCTGCCTTCGATGCGGTGCTTCTTGAGGTCTTCTTTTTCCAGGTTTGTCACCAGGGCCTCGGTCGTGAGCATCAGGCCGGAGATGCTCGCAGCGTTGGTCAACGCCACTCGCACCACCTTGACCGGATCGATGATCCCTGCCTTCAGCATGTCGACATACGTGCCGCTGTTGGCGTCGTAGCCGACCGTGAGATCCTTCTGGGCCACTTCGTCGGCGACAACCGAGCCGTCGATGCCGGCATTGCCAGCAATCTGACGAATCGGAGCTTCCAGAGCACGCAGGATGATCTGCACGCCGGTCCGCTCGTCGCCCTTGGCCTGGGAGGCCGCCTTCTCAACCGCCTCACGGCAGCGGACCAGGGCCACACCGCCACCGGGCACGATGCCTTCCTCAACCGCAGCACGGGTGGCGTGCAGGGCATCCTCCACGCGAGCCTTCTTCTGCTTCATCTCGGCCTCGGTGCCAGCACCGACGGAGACGATCGCCACGCCGCCGGTCAGCTTGGCGAGCCGCTCCTGAAGCTTCTCGCGGTCATACTCGCTCTCGGTGCCTTCGATCTGCGTGCGGATCTGCTGCACCCGCGCCTTCACTTCGGCCTGATCACCACCGCCTTCAACGATCGTGGTCTCGTTCTTGTCGACCGTGACCGTCTTGGCTGTGCCGAGCTGCGAGAGCTCGACGTTTTCGAGCTTGATGCCGAGGTCTTCGCTCAGCAGCGTGCCACCGGTGAGGGTGGCGATGTCGCCGAGCATCGCCTTGCGGCGGTCGCCGAAGCCGGGTGCCTTGGCCACGCACACGTTCAGCACGCCGCGGAGCTTGTTGACCACCAGAGCGGTGAGGGCATCGCCATCGACATCCTCGGCGATGATCAGCAGCGGCTTGCCAGTCTGGGCAACCTTCTCAAGCACGGGAACAAGATCGCGAAGGTTCGAGATCTTCTTCTCGTGGATCAGGATCAGGGCGTCGCTAAACTCGCAGTCCATCTCCGCCGGACGATTGATGAAGTAGGGCGACACATAGCCCTTGTCGAACTGCATGCCATCGACAAACCGCACTGTGGTATCGGTCGTCTTGCCTTCCTCGACGGTGATCACGCCGTCTTTGCCAACCTTCTGCAGGGCCTCGGCGAGCAGGTCGCCAACGCCACGGTCGTTGTTGGCACTGATGGCACCGACCTGAGCGACTTCTTCAGGGCGATCCACCTTCTTGGCAATCTCGTGAAGCCGCTCAACGGCAGCCGCCACACCCTTCTCAATGCCCCGACGAACCGCCATCGGGTTGCTGCCGGCGGCGACCATCTTGGTGCCCTCGCGGAAGATCTCCCGGGCGAGCACGGTGGCGGTCGTGGTGCCATCGCCAGCGAGGTCTGACGTCTTGCTGGCCACTTCGTTCACGAGCTTCGCGCCCATGTTTTCGAAGCGATCCTCAAGATCAACCTCCTTGCTGACTGTCACACCGTCCTTTGTCACTGTCGGACCGCCGAACGACTTGTCGATGATCACGTTGTGGCCAGCAGGCCCCATCGTCACCGCCACGGCATCGGCGAGCTTTTCCACGCCCTTGAGCAGTTTGCCACGGGCGATGTCTTCAAAGAGCAGTTGCTTGGGCACGTGTTCGTCTCCTCGTGTCAGGCCGTCCGTTCGGCCCTATTGGTGTGTTGGAGTGCTGGATGGTGTGTTGGAAAAGCAGTCGGTCAGTTCATGACCTTCGCCAGGATGTCGCCCTCGCGAAGAATCTTGACCTCGTGGCCGTCGATCTCGATGTCGCTGCCTGAGTACTTGCCGTAGATCACTTCGTCGCCGATAGCGAGCATCATCTCCGCCCGCTCGCCGTTCTCGAGCATCCGGCCTGGTCCGAGCGCCGTCACGTGGCCACGCTGCGGCTTCTCCTTGGCGGAGTCGGGCAGCACGATGCCACCAGCGGTCCGCTCTTCGGCCTCAACGGGGGTCACGACAACACGATCATCGAGGGGGCGAATCTTCAGGTTTTTCATGGATCAGGTCTCCGAAAGGGGTTGTTGAGTTTGTTTGCACGCTGTCTGCACAACGTGCTGGAGAACCGGCGATGCCGGGAAACAGCCAGCTAGCTGCCGGGCTTACATCATGCCCGGCATGCCACCCATGCCTCCCATGCCTCCCATGCCTCCCATGCCGCCCATGCCAGGCATGCCGCCGCCCATTCCACCACCCATACCGTGATGGTCATGGCCTTCACCGCCGCCTTCTTCCTCGTCCTTGGGCACGTCGGTGACCAACGACTCGGTCGTCAGGAGCAGTGCCGCCACGCTTGCGGCGTTTGCCAGGGCGGTTCGCACCACCTTGGCAGGATCGATCACGCCGGCAGCCACCAGATCGCAGTAGGTGTCGTTGTCGGCGTTGTAGCCTTCGTTCTTGCCCTTGAGCTGACGCACGCGGTTGACGACCACCGGGCCGTCCACGCCGGCGTTTTCAGCAATGGCCTCGAGCGGATACCGCAGGGCGTTCTTCACGATCGAAACGCCGAGCTTCTCATCCCCCTTCACGGCCACCTTTTCCAGGGCTGCCTCGCTCCGCAGCAGAGCCACGCCACCGCCAGGCACGACACCTTCCGCCAGAGCTGCCTGCACGGCACTCTTGGCGTCGTCGAGGAGAGCCTTCCGCTCCTTCATCTCAGTCTCGGTGGCCGCCCCGACATTGATCTGGGCAACACCACCAGCCAGCTTGGCGAGCCGCTCCTGCAGCTTCTCGCGGTCGTAGTCGCTGTCGGTCGACTCGATCTCCTGGCGGATCTGAGCCGCCCGGCCGTCGATCGCCGACTTGGTGCCGGCACCGCTGACAATCGTCGTGTTGTCTGACTCGATGATCACCTTCTTGGCACGACCGAGATCCTTCAGCTGCACGGAATCGAGCTGAATACCGAGATCCTTGTAGATCGCCTGGCCGCCCGTCAGCACGGCAAGGTCGCCCATGATCGCCTTGCGGCGATCGCCGTAGCCGGGGGCCTTCACGGCCACCGACTGCAGGATGCCCCGCAGCTTGTTGACCACGAGCGTGGCCAGGGCTTCGCCCTCCACATCCTCGGCGATGATCACCAGCGGCTTGCCCGCCTTGCTGATCGCCTCGAGCAGGGGAACGAGGTTTTTCGCGTTCGAGATCTTCTCCTCGAAGATGAGGATGTAGGGATCCTCATACTCGCAGACCTGAGCGTCGGCATCGGTGACAAAGTGCGGCGAGAGGAAGCCGCGGTCGAACTGCATGCCCTCGACGACGTCGACGTAGGTCTCCGACTGCTTGCCTTCCTCAACCGTGATCACGCCGTCCTTGCCAACCTTCAGGAAGGCTTCGGAAAGCACGTTGCCGATCGTCGGATCGTTGTTGCCGGCAATCGTGGCGATCTGCTGCAGCTCTTTCTTATTCTTCTCGTTGATCGGCGTTGCCTGCGCGAGAATCGCATCGCCCACGGCCTTGACGGCCTTGTGGATGCCTCGCGAGAGCGCCATCGGATCGGCTCCGGCAGCGATCATCTTCAGTCCTTCGCGGAAGA
>CALCGM010000622.1 GCA_937900985.1 uncultured Planctomycetaceae bacterium
AGGGCTGTACGGCTCCGATGTACTCCACCGAGAGCCTGCACTCCGCAGTGGTGGAGATTGTGGTCAAGAAGCATGGCCGCTGCCGCTACACCACCATCCAAAACTGGGCCAACAACATCTACAACCTCGTCACCAAGCGGGCGATGGCCTACGAGGGGGCGATGATGGAGTGGATTGACGGCAACCTCGGCAGCCAGCTGACGATGAAGTATCCCGCGGTCTACATGATGGAGCCGGGGGCGCGTGGCGAGATTCTGTCGATCGCCTTTGCCTCAGCCGGTCAGCACCAGGATGCGGGGGCCAAGCTGGTGCATGCCGCCCCCCACACCAGTGGCCGGATCGTCTCCAAGAGCATCTCCAAGAACGGCGGCCGGTCGAGCTACCGCGGCCTGGTCAAGGTCGAGCCGGGAGCTCGCAAGAGCAAGTCGAGCGTCGTCTGCGACGCCCTGATTCTCGATGACAAGAGCCGCAGCGACACCTACCCCTACATCGAGATCGAGGAGCAAGACGTGTCGATCGGCCACGAGGCGAGCGTCTCAAAGATCGGCGAGGAGCAGCTCTTCTATCTCACCAGCCGCGGCCTGACCGAGGCGGAGGCGAGCACGATGATCGTCGGCGGATTCATCGAGCCGCTCGTGAAGGAGCTGCCGATGGAATATGCCGTGGAAATGAACAAGCTGATCGAGCTGCAGATGGAAGGCTCGGTCGGCTAGTCGCATGCTCGCGAGGGCGATGTTCTGAGGAGAGAAAGAGTTTGATGTCTGTTTCCGCACCCGCCACCGCGTTTGATGCCGCCGCGCTTGATCGCGCGTTGGCTGAGTCTCTGCTTCCAGAATGGGAGGTCGAACGGCGGCGGCTGATGGCCGACGTGCTCAGCGGTCTCGCCCTGCCCGACCGGCGGGATGAAAACTGGATGCGGACTGATCTGCGGGCGTTTAAGCCGGCAGCGTGGAGCCTGGCGGCAGAGCCCTCGCCGGTGGAGATGCTGCCGGAGGGGCTGTTGACGGCCGCGATCGACGCTGCAGGGGCCGGCACCGAGGCGTTTGATGAGACGGTCGACGATGGCCGCTGCAGCGGGCTTGCCGGCCAGGTGGTCTCTCTCGATGGCTTCGTGCAGACCGAACGGCTCGACGAAGCGGTGCGACAGCAGGGGGTGATCTTTGGCAGCCCCGAACGGGTGCTCGCGGAGCATGGCGAGGCCGTGCGGGAGCACTGGTTTGGCGTGATCGAAAGCGAGTGCGACTGGTTCGCGGCGGCCCATGCAGCCTTCTCCAGGGCCGGCTGCGTGCTCATCGTGCCCCCTGGGGTGAAGATTGCCGAGCCGCTGCACCTAATGTCTGCGATCACGCCCGGCGGTGTCGATTTCGGGCATGTGCTGGTGGTGCTCGGTGATGGAGCGGAGGCCACGGTGCTCACCGAGACCGCTGGTGGCGGCCCTGCCGGCACGGCGGGCGGATTTCACTGCGGCGGCACCGAAATCGTGGTGGGCAAGCGGGCCTTCCTGCGGATGGTGAACCTGCAGAACTGGAACACCGGGGTGTGGCACGTGGCCAGGCAGAAGGCGCGGGTCGATGCCGACGGGAGCCTGCAGTGGACGCTCGGAGCTCTCGGGAGCCGGCTTTCCCAGGTGGCCCAGGACGTGGCCCTCGCCGGACGTCGGGCCCACGCCCAGGTCAACGGGGTCATGTTCACCGAGGGCCGACAGCAGCTCGTCTACAACACGCTGCAGCATCATGAGGCGGC
>CALCGM010000623.1 GCA_937900985.1 uncultured Planctomycetaceae bacterium
CTTTCGATGATCGCCAACGACAAGGCGCTCGCGATGGAGCGGTATGCAGCTGAGCGCCTCCGCGACGGTGCGGCCCTGTCGCGTGGGCCCACCTTCGCCCGAGCAGTGCAGCAGCTTTCGCAGCTTGCCATCGAGCCGGCCGCCGAGGGTGGGGGCGGTGCTCCGCTCGCGACCAGGCTCCGGGCTGCTGCCATCGAGTTTGAAGAGTTTCTGGAGTATTCCGCGAGCGCCTTCGATTACACGCAGCTGCTGCTCGTCGACCGCGATGGACGCGTGCTGTTTGCACTCGACGACGACATGATTTCAGCGGGCCGCTCACTCCTCACCGGTCAGCTCGCCTCCTCGGAACTGGCCTCGGGCTTTGATCGGTCACTCACGCTCCTGCAGTCGGAGATGACCGGCTTTCAGGCGTATGGGGGCAGCCGCCCGATGGCGTTTGTGACCTGTCCGATTCTTGACGAAGAGCGGGTGACCGGGGTGTTGGCCCTTGGGTTCTTGCCAGATCAGCTGTGGAACATTCTGTCTGACTACTCGGGGCTGGGCTCCACCGGCGAAATCGTCACTGGGGAACTCCGTGGTGATGCGGTTCTTGTCACAGCCCCGCTGCGACACGCTGCCGACGCGGCCTTCCGCATGCAGATCCCCCTTGGCAGCAGCGAGGGCACTCCGGCCCAAGACTCTGCCAAAGGCAACCGTGGCTACGGGCTGATCCGCGACTACCGCAACGTCGCCTCCGTCGCCGCGTGGCGGTATCTGCCGAGCTTCCGCTGGGGCCTGATCGTCAAGCAGGACGAAAGCGAGGCGTTTGCCCTGGCCAACTTTCAGCGGGTGGCGATCGTGCTTCTCTCGCTGGCGACGATCGTGGGCGTGACGGTCGCGGCCTTCATCGTCGCTCGCACAATTTCCACGCCGATCCGCACGGCTGTGGCTGTGGCCAGCCAGGTGGCTGGAGGCGACCTGCGGGCTGACGTGACCGCTTCAAGCAATGACGAAACGGGGGTGCTGCTGGAGGCGATCCAGCGAATGACGCTCGATCTCCGAGGGCTGATCGGCCGCATCCAGCAGTCGTCGGTGGCCCTGATCTCCACCGCAACCGCGATCCAGGCCACCTCAAGCGAGCAGCAGCAGGTGATCACCGACTACGGGGCCTCAACCAGCCAGGCCGTGGCTGCGGTGAAGCAGATCTCCGTCACCAGCCAGGAGCTGGTGCGGACGATGACCGAGGTCAACGACATGGCCGCCCACACCGGCGATATGGCCGCCGAGGGCCGCGGCAACCTCGAAGGCATGGATGCGATCATGCGACAGCTGGCCGCGTCGACGAGTTCCTTCGGGGCCAAACTCGGCGTGATCAGCGAACGGGCAGCCAACATCAACCTCGCCGTGACGACGATCACCAAGGTTGCAGATCAGACCAACCTGCTCTCGATCAATGCCGCCATCGAGGCAGAGAAGGCGGGGGAATACGGGCTGGGCTTCCTCGTCGTCGCACGTGAGATCCGCAGGCTTGCCGACCAGACCGCCGTGGCCTCGCTCGACATCGAGCGAATGGTCAAGGAGATGCAGTACAGCGTCTCGGCCGGGGTGATGGAGATGGACAAGTTTGCTGAGCAGGTGCGTGGCGGGGTTGAGGAGATCGGCCTTGTCGCCGAGAAGCTCGGGGAAATCATCGAAGCGGTGCAGGGCATCTCCGGCCGCTTTGGGCAGGTCACCGAAGGCATGCGAGCCCAGTCGCAGGGAGCGGAGCAGATCCGCGAGGCGATGGTGCGGCTGGCCGACGGCGCCTCTCGGACCGCCTCCTCACTCGGCGACTTCAACAAGGCGACAACCCACCTCCGCGAAGCCGTTGGCGGCCTCAAGGAGGAGGTTTCCCGGTTCACCATCTGAAGGAGCCGCCCGCCGGCGGACGCGTGCGATGCAGCTGCTGACCTTCACCATCGGGGGGCAGGCCTATGCCATCGAGTCGAAGAAGGTCGTGGAAGTGCTGCCGCTGGTCACCACACGGCCGATTCCGCACCTCCCCGACTACCTGCCGGGCATCTTCACCTACCGCGGCCGCTTCGTGCCGCTGGTCGACCTCGGCCTGCGGATCAACAGCACGCCGCTGACCCGGCGGCTGAGCACCCGCGTGATCGTGGTGGAAATCGGCGACAACGATTCCAGCCAGCCCGCGCAGCCATCTCGCCTGGTGCGGTTCGGCATCATGGCGGAGAATGTGGTCACGATACGTTCCACAGGAACAACGGCCGGCGAAACGGAAGCCAAAGACCTCGCCGCCGACACCTATCTGGGCAGGCTGCTACGGCTCGACGGCCAAACGGTGCAGATGCTCCTGCCGGAACATGTGATTCCCCGTGACCTCTTGGCCAGCCTCTTCCCCGACCGCCCTGATGACGCCGATGCCACCGACCGACTCACCGCAGCCCGGTTCTGACCGAGCCACCGGTGGCGGTG
>CALCGM010000624.1 GCA_937900985.1 uncultured Planctomycetaceae bacterium
CAGATCGACCTGCCGCCGGAAATCCGCACGATGGCGATGCAGGCCCAGGAGATGGTCAAGGAGTCGTTGGATGCTGTGGTCAACGGCGACCCGGCGCTCGCGCGGCACGTCCGCGAGCAGGACGATGCCGTCGACGAGGGCCGGCAGCGGATCCGTGAACGGGTGCTCCGTGGCATCACGGAAACGCCAGAAATCGCCGAGAGCCTGATGCGGATCAACTCGGTCTCAAAGCACATCGAACGGCTCGCCGACATGGCCACCAACATCGCCGAGGACGTGATCTACATGGTTGAAGGTGAGATCGTCCGTCATCGCGCGACCGACTGATGCCGGCGGCTGACCTCAAGACACACCTGCCACTTCAGGAGCGTGGAATGGACAACGCCCGATTGACTGTCTCTGCGACCGGCCTCCCACAGCCTGCTCGCCGAGCTTGGCCTGTCCGCTGGCTGCTGGGCGTGGTGCCCGCCCTTCTCGCTGTCGCCCTGCCATCGCCAGTCGTCGCTGAAGACAGCGTGGGGGTGCTCGTCACTGGTCCGTTGGCGGCGACGGTCGGTGAGAAACTGAGCTTTGAGGTGGAACTGGTCAATCGTTCGGGCACGGCCCTGAGCGGCCTGAGGATCATCGACTACTTCGACGCCGGCTTTCGGCATGAGGCGTCGCAAAGCCCGATCGAGCAGAAGGGCACCATCGATCTGGCCGCGGGGACCTCACGACGGCTCACCCTTGAGTTCACTGCCGCCAATCTCGGCCGGCAGTGCCATCGCGTCGAGATCCTCGATCGTGAGCATCAGTTTGTCGGCGGGGCCACCGCCTGCATTGAGGTGTCGGCACCGCCTCCTCCAGCGAGCGGCACCGCCGCGGCGGCCTCGCCACCGCCCGCGGCTCCACCAGCGGCCTCCGCATCGCCACCGCCCGCCGTCGAGTCGCCAGCCAGTCCTCCTGCCGCAGCAGTGGCCCCTCCGTCGGTGATGACGCCACCTCCCATCATCTCGCCTGGTCCGCCAGGCCTGCTGTCGCCAAGCCCGGCAGCTGCGGGCTCATCGACCGCTGCCGCCCCTGCCGCCGCCTCGCTTGAGATGGAGATCACAGGGCCCACCGAGCGAAAGCCGGGCGGGCTCGCGGAGTTTATCGCCACCGTCCACAACACCGGGCAGGTGGCCTCGTCCGGTGGCACCCTGGAGCTCTCGTGGGACCGTGGCTTTATCGCCGCAGAGGCCTCCGACGGCTACGAGATGGGCAGCGACAAGGTCAGCTGGCAGCTGCCCGCGGTTGAGCCCTCCGGCAAGCTCCGTCGCCAGATCAACCTACGGCTCCCGGCATCCCCTCCGGCAGCGCTCGCGTTTCGCCAGCCCAGGCTTTGTGTCCGCGGCGTTCTCTCAGGAGTCGTCGGTGGAGTGTTGGTCGCCGACGAATGCTGCGTCGGCATTGCGGCTGACGAGCCCGCGCGACGGACCATGGCTGATGCGGGCCTGCGGATCACGCTCGCCGACTGCGACGACCCGATTCAGGTTGGCAGCAGCACCACGCTGATCTGCACGATCCACAATGACGGGGCGAGCCCCAGCGGCCTGCTCAGCGCCACGATCACCCTCCCCGAACAGGCGAGGCTCGTGGGGGATCCGACACCATCCCGCGTGCGAATCGACGGCAGGACGGTGATCTTTGACGGCCTTCCCTCCCTCGCGCCCGGTGCCGCGGCCACCCTCGAACTCGCTGTGCGGCTCCCCGCTGCTGGCCGCTGGAAGAGCGAGGCGGTCCTCACCGGAGATGACGTCTCCGGTTCGAGCGTGGCGTCTGCCGAAACGACCGCCCTCAATCCATAGGCTTCGGCCCTTGCTGCCTCGGGCAGGCTGCTGCCTTGCCGGCCGACACAGCGGGCGGTGCTCGGTGCCCGCTGCCGATTGAGATGAACGGCTGGGCGGGTTGTGCCGCGCCGCGTGCCGACGTGGATGCCGCCCCCCTCGCTCTGCCGACGTCGTCTGAGGAGAGGCTCTTTCTTCTTCGGCCGAGGAAACGGCATGCTCGTCTGCTCCGCCAACTGGCTCCTGCCCGACACCAGCCTGACGCTGCCACCAGCGGTCTGCGAGATCGAGGCCTTTGGACGCGATCTCCACACCCTGGCAGGGCGAGCCGGCTTTCGTCGCGATGGCCGCTATGTGCCCGTTGAGCGGCTCGATCTGGTGCTCGTCGGCGACATGCTCGACACGCTCACGAGCAGCCGCTGGCACGCCAGCCTGCGGCCGTGGCACGCCACGCCAGCGGTCGATCAGGTGATGGCCGAAGTCACCCAGTGCTGTCTTCGTCAGGGCCGTCGGGCGATCGCCTCGCTGCGACGGCTGTGCCGCAGGGGCGTGCGGGTTCCCTCCGCCACCTCACTCGCCCGCCCTTCCGGTGAGCGGAGTGTCACGGTCCCTGTGCGTGTCGTGATCGTCGCCGGCGACCGCGATCCCTCCGTCGGCCTGAGGGCGTTCGCTGCCTCGGGAGCCCCCGCCTGGCAGACCGCATCCTGCACCCGGTGGGGCGACCGCGGCGAGGTGTTTGTCACGCACGGGCAGAGCCTCGATCCGGCGGCCGCAACCACCGACACGACAAAACCTCGCCATCCATCACTCTGCGAGAGCCTCGCGGTCGACCTGATCGGACGATTCATCAGCAGCCTCCAGGAGCACCTCCAGGGAAGCCGCTGGCGACCGCTCGGACGCCTGCTGGCGGCCGCTCATCCGCTCGAACTCACAGCCGTGCTCTCGGCCTGGATGCGGCGATCTGGTCACCACTGCCACACCCTCCGGGTCAACGACCTCTGGAAGCGGTCCATCGCCCGCTGGCACCGCGAGGCCCGTCGCGAACCGCCGCACGTGCTCGGCCTTCCCGTCGACGTGACGGCTCGGCTGGCAGATTGGCTGGAACGTTCGCTACAGACCGACGAGCCTGCAACAGCCCCCGTCGATCTCGTGCGATCACTGACGGCCGAGCGTGGTGAGATTCACGCGCGACTGCAGGCGATGGCTGGCGGGGAAACCGACCTGATCATGCTGGGCCACCTTTCGCCCGCCGAGGTCGCTGCGGCCGCGAACAACGACGCCCTCACCGTCGTCGGCCTGGGTGGGCAACCGTCTGTCGGCAGGCCCTGCCTTCCGTGCACCGCCGTCTTTGAGCAGGGAGAACATGCGGGATGGCAGACGGCAACCTGCACGGCCCTGCCGCACAGCCAGGCACACGTCTATGCCCCTCTGATCGTGGGCGGAGCGGGCCCGGCGGGAATCGTGGATGCGGTGCGGGCAGCCTGAGCCGCCACGCTCACGACTGCGGCATGTGCTATTTTGCCCGCCATGAAACTCCGGCAGATCTCCCAGCTGACCACCACCTGCAGCGACCGTGCGGCCGCTGAACGATTGGTTGCCAGCGTCGTCGAAAAAAGGCTCGCTGCCTGCGGGCAGATCGACCCAATCGTGCACAGCCGCTATTACTGGCAGGGCGGCGTGGAGACCGGCACAGAGTGCCGCTGCACCTTCAAGACATCGCTGGCCCTGGCGGAGGCCTGCGGCGACGTCATTCTCGCCGAGCATGCCTACGAGACACCGGAGCTGATCGTGACCACGGTGTCGGCCTCAGAGGCCTACGCCGAGTGGATTGAGGCCAACGTCGTGTCGCCAGCAACCCGCTACCGCTTCGATATTCGGCTGCATCACCGCCCGCCCGCTGCGGTGGACGGACCGGCCATCGAAGCTGCGGGCGACCGCCTCGCCACCATCGCCGTCTCCGCCGGCAGCCAGGCGGAGCCGATGAGGATCTCGTTTGATGCGGCCCTGGAGGCCATCGGCAGGCTGCCAGGCTGTTTCATCGAGCCCGATGGCGCCATCCTCTGGGCGGGCAGCGATCCCCACGGCCGCTGGCAGGTCGACGGAAACCTCTACGATCGGGGTGGCCAGGTCGTGTTTGCCACGCTGGCTGGCAGCTGCCCCGAAGCCGAGTTTGACCGGCTCCTTGCCTGCTTCGGCTGGCCCGAAGAGCCGGTGATGATGGAACTCGTGCGGGCGGCGGCGTTTGTGGAGGAGGAGGTTTTTCGCCGGCACGCATCGCGTCGCTGAGGCCTGCTTTCCACCGCTGGCGGCAGGAAAACTGGCGATCCAGCCTGCATGTGGTCGATGAGCCTCACGGGGACGCGTTATAGTGATTGGGGTGACCGTCTGGCTTGTTCCGACTGGAGATGGCGACATGTCTCGGGTTTTGCACGGCTTTCGTTCAGGTCTCTTCTCAGCACGTCGCGTTCGCGTGGTGGCCGGTCCGGCCGCCTGCTGCCTCGCTGCAGTGATCGGCACCGCCTCGGTCTGTGCCGACACCCCGCTCTCGCGTGACTTCATGGGCTCGGGAATGCACGCCTACCACTCGGGCAGCTTCCAGCAGAGCATCGACGACCTCACGGCCGCCATCGAGGCTGGCTGTCAGGATCCCCGGGCGTATTACTTCCGTGCCCTCGCCCTGCTCGAGCAGGGCCGTGAGGACGAAGCAGTCGCCGACATGCAAGAGGGCGCACTGCTGGAATCAGGCGGACCAGGCGGCATCGTGGTCGGCCGCTCGCTCGAACGTGTTCAGGGTGGCAACCGGCTGATGCTCGAGCGGTATCGCCGACGCGCCCTGATCGAGCAGCAGGCCCGCGACCAGCGTCGGATCGAACAGCGCTACACCGACCTGATCGAAAGCGAACCGGAACGGCTTCGCCAGCGGCGGCCCACGGCAGCCAGCTCGCCTGGAGCCGTGACAACACCGCCCGCCGATCCTGTCACGCCGGCCCCGGCCCCGTCCACGCCTCCCGCGAGCTCGAATGATCCTTTCGCCCCCTCCGCTCCGCCGGCTGGCACGAACGCTCCAGGCGGTGACGATCCGTTTGGGGCTTCGGGCGACGATCCGTTTGGTGGCACCACGCCGCCAGCTGGTGGCGATCCGTTTGGCGACGATCCGTTTGGTGGGGATGCAGGCAGCGGCGGCGACGATGCCGATCCGTTTGCCACGCCGCCGCCGGCCCCTGCGACTCCGCCAGCCGGAGCCACACCCGCCGACGAGAGCGGCGATGGCATGTTCGACGACCCGTTTGGAGATGCATCTGCTGCCGCAGACCGCCCACGGGGGAGTGCCGGGGTTGGCGACCAGGTTGATCAGCAGGCCGAGTCGCTCGCTGCGGAAGCCAACGACGTGCGCGACCAGCGAGATGAGCAGGAGGAGATGCAGGCGGCTGAAGTCGGCGACTCCCTCGATCAGCGGGACCAGCAGCAGGAGCGAGATGCCGCAGCCGGCGAGGGTGGTGCCCTCGTTGAGCCGATCTTTGAGTGAGGCAAAGCGGCAACCGCCCTCCAGCGAGCGGATGCGGGCCGTTCAGCCGGCCGACATCATCGCTCCGGTGGCCCGCTCGATCGCCCCCTGGGCTGCCGCCAGATCGGCCGCTTCGGCAACGATCCGCACGATTGGCTCGGTGTTGCTTGCCCGCACGAGCACCCAGGTGGTGCCCTCGTCGAGCCGCAGGCCATCGAGCCGAGAGGCGGTCGCCTCGGGAAAGGCCGCGGCAATCCGCTCGAGCGTCGCGGCCAGGCCAGGGCCGCGAGCCTCAGGGCCCAGCGGCACTTTTGTCTTGAGCATCACCCGCTGCGGCAGATCGGCGGCCAGGCTCTCCACCGACACAAGCCTGCCTGTGGCACACATCCGCTCGAGCACCAGCGCCATCCCCACGATGCTGTCTCGCACGAGCACGACGCTCGGGTCAATCACCCCGCCGTTGCCCTCCCCCCCGATCACGGCATCGTGGGCGAGCATCTGATCGACAACGTTGGCCTCTCCCACGGCCGAGACATGGCAGGCGATGCCCCGCTGCTGGGCGATGGCCGCCGTCATGCCGCTGGTGGAGCAGTTGACCACGACGGGCCCGAGGGTCTTCTCCAGCACGGCTTCGACAGCCAGCGGCAGCGTCGCCTCTTCACCAACGAAGCGGCCATCGGCCGTGGCAATCGCCAGCCGATCCGCATCGGGATCCTGAAAAAAGCCGACGTCAGCCCCACAGGCCGCAATCTGCGGCAGCATGCCGGCGAGGTTTTCTTCGGTCGGCTCGGGGGTGTGTTCAAACTGCCCATCGGGCGTTCCCCCTGCGATGGTCGCCTCCAGGCCGAGGGCTTCAAACAGCAGACGGGCGGCACAGCTGCCGGCCCCGTGGCCGGCGTCGAGCCAGACCCGCGGCCGCACGCGGCGAATCGCCTCGGCATCCACGCGAGCCAGCACCCGCTGCACATGGGCCGGAGCTCCGTCGACCTGACGGCGACCGCCCGGGGCGGCGACCGCAGGGAGCGGGACGGGCTCGTGAAACCGTGCCAGCACCTCCCGGCCAGCCTCGGCGGTGAGCACACGCCCGGCCGCCGAAAACAGCTTCATGCCGTTGTACTGCGGGGGGTTGTGGCTGGCGGAGATCTGCATGCCACCGGCTGCCTGATGCTCCTGCACAAGAACGCCGACGGTTGGCGTGGCAGCCACGCCCGCATCGAGCACCTCCCGGCCAGCCGCCATCACGGCAGCCGCGATCGCATCGGCAAACATGCTGCCGCTGGCCCGGCCATCGCGGCCGATCACGATCCCGCCCGGCGGGAGCGTGGCAAGAAAGGCCTCGGCATACCGCACCGCCACCTCGGGCGTGAGGGATGTCCCCACGATGCCCCGCAGCCCCGAAACACTGACGATCAGCTCATCCATCTGCGTGCATCCTTCTGTGTCGTTTCGGCGGCTTCTCCCCATCCGCGAAGCCCGCCGCCAACTCCGCGGTTCCCGCGGCCGGTGGGGGGGCAGTATAAACACGTCCGCCGCA
>CALCGM010000625.1 GCA_937900985.1 uncultured Planctomycetaceae bacterium
GAGTTTTCCCAGTCGATCGAGACGATGTTCGATCGCACCGATCCCGCCCTGCCGCCCTACGACCGGCTGGCCCGCACGTTTGGCGCGAGCGAAGTGGTGCTGGCCGTCTACGACGACGCCGAGCTGTTTACGCCTGCGGGCATTGAGCGACTGCGAGAGCTGACCGCCACCCTGGCTGCGGTTCCAGGGGTCGCCTCGGTGATGAGCCTGGCCGACACGCCGCTGGGCGACCGCATCATCCAGCTCGACACGATGCCGATGGCCGGCCGCGTTGTCGAGCTGATGGAAGGGTATGTCGTTGGGGCCGATCGTCGCACGGCAGGGATCGCCTGTGTGCTCGCGAGGCCGGCCTCCAGCGAGGGCGACCCTGGAGCAGCGCGAGACGATGCGATCGACCAGATTCGGCAAGTGATGGCGGGCAAGCCGGAAGGCACGGTGGCTGGCGAGCCGGTGATGCTGCGGGATGGGTTTGCGATGCTCCGCCGCGATGGCAACCTGCTCGGCACCGCGGCCGGCCTGCTGGCCGGTGGCGTGATCCTCATCCTCTTCCGCAGCCTGCGGTGGGTGGTGGTGCCGCTGGCGGTGGTGGCGATGGCCCTCTGGACCACCCGCGGCGTGCTCGCCACCGCGGGCGTGAAACTGACGATGGTCTCCACGATGCTCTCGGCGATGATCACCGTGGTGGGCATCGCCACGGTCACGCATCTGATCGTCGAGTATCGCCGTCAGCGGGAGGCCGGCCTGGAGCCAGCTGCCGCGATGCAGCAGACACTCGCCCGCCTGCTCTGGCCGGTGGCTGGGGCAATCGCCACCGACATGATCGGCTTCGGCTCGCTGATCGCCAGTCGCGTGGGCCCGGTGCACGACTTCGGCATCATGACGGCCTTGGGGGCGGGGCTCGTGCTCGTGGCGGTGGTGCTGACGGCGCCGTTTCTGGCGCTGGCCGGCCGTTTTGATGCCGACCCCCGCCGGGCGATCGGTGAGGGCGGGCTCGAACGCGGCCTCGACGCCCTCGTGCAGCGGATCGTCGCCAAGCCCAAAACCATCCTGCTGGCGACAGGCCTGACGGTGGCGGTGGCGGTGGCCGGCATGGCCCGGCTCACCGTGGAGACCGACTTCACGAAAAACTTCCGTGCCGACAGTCCGATCGTCTCGGCCTACGACGTGGTCGAATCAAAACTCGGCGGGGCGGGTGTGTGGGATGTGCTCGTGCCACTCGACGAGGGCATCACCGGCGAGAGCCTGCTGACGCTGAGCAGGTTTCAGCAGCAGCTCCGGGAGCTCACGACGGAGGGGCCGGGGGGGCCGGAGCCAGCGCTCACCAAGGTGCTCAGCTTGGTCGATGTGATCGATGCCGTTTCGCCGATTCCCGCGAGTGAGCTGGCCGCCTCACCGACCGGCAGCTGGCTGCTCGGCCAGGCGATCGGTGGCCTGCGGAGCCAGCTGCCACAGCTCGCAGCAGCCCTGATTGGTGAGGATCCACGCGACGGCTCCACCTGGCTGCGGGTGATGCTGCGAGCCCGTGAGCGGCAGCCGGCAGAGGCCAAGCGGGCCGTGATCGACCGGGTGCGTCAGCTCGCGGCCGAGGCGTTTCCCGTCAGTGAACGGGGCCGAGCCGGGGAGGTGACGGGCTTCTTTGTGCTCCTGGCTCAGCTGGTTGAGCGGATGATCGCCGACCAGTGGTTCACCTTTGGCCTGGCGGCCGTGGGCATCTTTGCCATGCTCTCACTCGCCTTTCAAAGCCCGCTGCTGGCGGGCCTGGCCCTGGTGCCCAATGCCCTGCCGATCTTTCTTGTGCTCGGCATCCTCGGCTGGATCGGCCAGCCGATCAACATGGGCACCGCGATGATTGCGGCGGTGTCGATGGGGCTCTCGGTCGACAGCTCGATCCACTACGTGACCGCCTTCCGCCGACGCCGCGACGCCGGCCATCCGGTGGAAGCCGCCCTCGGGGTGGCGCATCAGACGGCCGGCCGGGCGATCGTGTTTTCCACCCTCGCGCTGGTGGTCGGCTTCCTTGCGCTGTGCACCAGCGGGTTTATCCCTACGGTCTCCTTCGGAGCCCTCTCCTGCCTGACGCTCGCAGGGGGGCTGGTCGGCAACCTCGTGGTGCTGCCGGTGCTGCTCTCCCTCCGTGGGGAGCCGCACCGCAGCAGCCCCGCGGAAGGTCAGACAATCTCGTAGGCCTGCTCCTGATGCTCCGAGAGGTCGAGGCCCATCTGCTCGATCTCCGGCGACACCCGCATGCCGGCCACCCGCTTGGCAATCGCAAAGGCGATCACGGAGACCACGCCGCTCCAGGCCGCGGTCACCAGCACGCTGGCCGTCTGCCACCAGACCTGGCTGGCAATCGAGTCGTGCAGCATGCCGGAGCCCCCCAAGGCGGGCGCCGCCACCACGCCGGTGAGCACCGCCCCCACAACGCCCCCCACGCCGTGCACGCCAAACACATCGAGGCTGTCGTCGTAGCGAAAGCGATGCTTGAGCGACGTCGCCGACCAGTAGCAGACCAGGGCCGACACAACACCCATGCCGATCGCACCGAGCGGGCCGGCATTGCCGCTTGCGGGCGTGATGGCAACCAGCCCGGCCACCGCCCCGGTGGCCACGCCAAGGGCCGAGGCTTTGCGGTGCGTGAAGAGCTCGATCGCCATCCAGGTCGTCGCAGCGGCAGCGGCAGCAAGGTGCGTGACCAGCAGGGCCATTGCCGCCTGGCCGTTGGCACCCAGGGCGCTGCCGGCGTTGAAGCCAAACCAGCCGACCCAGAGCATGCCCGTTCCCATCACTGCCAGCGGCAGGTTGTGGGGCCGCATCGGCTCGCGAGGAAAGCCCCGCCGCGGGCCCACCATCAGGCAGGTCACCAGGCCGGCGATGCCCGCGTTGACATGCACCACCGTGCCGCCCGCGAAGTCGAGCACACCCCAGCCATGAAACAGCGACCCCTCGCCGCCCCAGGCCATGTGGCAGATGGGAAGATACGAGAACGTGAACCAGAGGATTGAAAAGATCAGCATGCCGCCAAACCGCATCCGTTCGGCAAACGCACCGACGATCAGGGCCGGGGTGATAATCGCAAACGTCATCTGAAACGCGACAAAGAGCGGCTCCGGGATCGTGCCGGAGAGCGACTCAGGGGTGACCCCCTGGAGAAAGAGTTTGCTGCCATCGCCGATGATCGCCTGCAGGCTGCCGCCGTCGCCAAAGGCGAGGCTGTAGCCGTAGGCCACCCACAGCAGGCTCATCACCCCCGCCATTGCCAGGCACTGCACCAGCACGGAGAGCACGTTCTTGCTCCGCACGAGGCCGCCGTAAAACAGCGAGAGCCCCG
>CALCGM010000626.1 GCA_937900985.1 uncultured Planctomycetaceae bacterium
CCCACGGTGCTGCGGGTGTTTGACATGGCCAATCCCGACCTGCACGTGCCCAGCCGCAGCCAGACGACCGTGCCGCAGCAGGCGCTCTTTGCCCTCAATCATCCGTTTGTCGCCGAACACGCCCGCGGGCTCGCCGCCCGTGTGCAGGCCGAGCCCCTCGCTGATGATGCCGCCGTGCGGGCTCTCTACCGCACGGTACTCCAGCGTGAGCCGACGGCTGATCAGCTCACGCGAGCGGTCACCTTCGTCAACACAGCATCAGCAGCGACAGAACACATCCCGCCCGAATCCACCGCCTGGCACTACGGCTACGGCCCCGTCGACCCGGAGACCGGCACGCTCGCCTCATTCACCCCCCTGCCACATTTCACCGGTGATGCCTGGCAGGGAGGCCCTGCCTGGCCTGATGCAACGCTCGGTTGGGTGCAGATCACCGCTGAGGGCGGTCACACCGGCAACGACCTCGCGCACTCGTCGGTACGCCGATGGATCGCCCCCGAGCAGGGCACCTTCCATGTGACCTCCGAGGTGATTCACGAAGTGCCAGCTGGTGACGGCATCCGCTGTCATCTGCTCGTCCGTGGCGAGCGGGTGGCCACAGCCGTCGTGCACAACAGCCGCGCAAAACTCTCGGTTGAGGCGGTCGAGTTGTCAGCCGGCGACACGATCGACTTCGTGGCCGACGTCCGCGACAATCTCAACAGCGACCAGCACCTCTGGGCGGCCGAGATCAGCGAAGTGTCTGTAACCGCGAGTGACGCCGCCCCGCGAACCTGGGATGCCGCCAGCGACTTTTTCGGCCCGCAACCCGCGAAACTCTCCCGCCTCGAACAGCTCGCCCAGATCCTGCTGATCTCCAACGAGACGATGTTTGTGGACTGACACCTGCCCGTGTTTGGGCAGGACAGTGGGTTGTTACCCGCGGAGGGATCCGCAGCGGTGGAATAGGACAAGTCATAGCACTTGGCTTCAATGGGGCCGCGGGCTGGATCGAGCAGTTGGCTTCCCCATCGTCCTCCGCCGGCATCGAGCACATTCGCTTCTACACGCTCGATCGAATCAGCGACCGCCAAGGCGATGGTTGAACACCATTCACGGGAATCTCAGTCGCCGGAACCGCGTCTGGAATCCGTCGCAGTGGCATCCCCCTACAGCCGCTGATACTCTGATTTTCTAAGGGGGCGTTGTATGAAAGTGATTGTGCGAACTGCTCTCAACGGGGATTCAGAGACTTCTCCCGACGGCAGTTTCGCTGCTCGATCTCCCGCCGCCTGAGGAATCCGCCCCAGGCGGCAGAGCCTTCGCCCCGCCGCACACCACCGTGTGCTTTCCACAGACCTGCTGAGGCCCAGACCATGCCGCTGCCTCGCTCTTCCCGTCGCGACATGCTTTCTCGTGTTGGCATGGGAATGGCGACGATCGGCCTCGCCGATGTGGCCTGCGGCGAACTCGCGGCATCGGCCACCGGCCCAGGCGGCGGGCCCCACTTCCCGCCGCGGGCCAAGCGGGTGATCCACTTCTTCTTGAATGGCGGCCCGTCGCATGTCGACACGTTTGATCCCAAGCCGATGCTGGCCACGCATGCCGGCCAGCCACTGCCCACGACGCTTGCCACCGAGCGCAAGACCGGCGGTGCCCTGCCCTCGGCGTTCAGCTTCTCTCGCTACGGGGAGAGCGGCCTGGAGGTCAGTGAGCTCTTCGCCAAGACAGCCGCCCATGCCGACGACATCGCCGTGATCCGCTCGATGCAGGCCGAGGTGCCCAACCATGAGCCCTCGCTAATGCTGATGAACTGCGGCAACTCCGCGCAGCCGCGGCCGAGCGTGGGCGCCTGGACGCTCTACGGCCTGGGCAGTGAAAACGAAAACCTTCCCGGCTTCATCGCGATGTGCCCCGGCGGCATGCCGATCAAGGATGCCGAGAACTGGCAGGCCGGCTTCCTGCCGGGCATCTATCAGGGCACCTTCGTCGACCCGCAGCACACGTCGATTGAGAAGCTGATTGAAAACACCCGCAGCCCTCATGCAACGCCCTCGATCCAGCGGGATCAGCTCGACCTGCTCACCGCCCTCGACGCCGAGCATGCCACCACCCGCGCCGACCCGCGGCTGGAGGCCCGCATCAAATCGTTTGAGCTCGCCTTCCGCATGCAGACTGCTGCGGCTGAGGCCTTCGACCTGACCCGCGAGCCACAGTGGATCCGTGATGCCTACGGCGATCATGTGCACGGTCGGCAGACCCTGATGGCCCGCAGGCTCCTGGAGCGAGGCGTGCGGTATGTGCAGCTCTGGCATGGCGCTGGCCAGCCCTGGGACAACCACGCCGATATCGCCAATGCCCATCGCAGCCTGGCTGGCCAGATCGACGGCCCGATCGCCGCCTTGATGACCGACCTCAAGGCCCGCGGAATGTTTGAAGACACGCTGGTGATCTGGGGCGGCGAGTTTGGCCGCACGCCCACCAGCGAAGGCGGCAGCGGCCGCGACCACAACCACTACGGATTCTCAGTGTGGATGGCTGGTGGCGGCATCAAGGGTGGCCAGGCGTATGGGGCCACCGATGAGTTCGGCTTTCAGGCGGTCGACAAGCCCACGAGCGTGCACGACCTGCACGCCACGATCCTGCACCTGCTGGGCATGAACCACGAGCAGCTCACCTACCGCTACGCTGGCCGCGACTTCCGGCTGACCGACGTGCATGGCCGGGTGATCCGTGACATCATTGCCTAACATGTGCGACCTGATCTTGACCTGATCTTGACCTCATCTTCACCTCCGCTGGACAGCGTGAATCTCTGTTTTCTCACTGCCCAATGTGCGGTTCTTTCGGCAGTCCATTGTGGTACCCTAGTCCGGATTTTCACTCATCTCTCCCCGTCGTCCGAGGACCGTCGTGCCGCTTGTCTGTGATCTGGAGGATCTCTCGTCGTCGGAAGCCAGCGAACAGATCGCTGAGAGCAGCACGACCACGAAGAAAAAGTATCCGACAAAAAGGGACGTGCTCGCCGTCATTCCCGCAGAGTGCTTTGAGCGGAGCCTGCTCACGTCGTCGCTCTATCTGCTCGCGTCACTGACCATGACGATCGGGAGCGGGGTTCTGGCCTACGCGTTTCTCCCGCTGACATGGGCCTGGCTGCCTGCCTGGATCGCCTACGCCATTTTTGCAGGGACAGCCGCCACCGGATGCTGGGTTGTCGCGCACGAGTGTGGCCACCGCGCCTTTGCCAAATCCAACTGGCTCCAGGATCTGATCGGCTACTGCCTGCACAGCGGCCTGCTAGTGCCCTACTTCTCCTGGCAGCGAAGCCACGCGATCCACCATGCCCGCACCAATCACCTCGATCTTGGTGAGACACACGTGCCACATCGTGCCACATCGCCCAGCGGAAAGGCCTGGCAGTGGTGGCAGGAAACGGTTGGCGACGAAGCGTTTGCCATCCTGACCATGCTGATTCATTTCGTGTTTGGATGGCC
>CALCGM010000627.1 GCA_937900985.1 uncultured Planctomycetaceae bacterium
TCGGCGAGATCGGCGAGCACGGCCTCCCGCTCTTCCCCCATGCCCGCCACCAGCTCCACAAACTCAGCCAGGAATCGGCTGGCCACGTCATAAGCGTCGACGTCGCTGGCGATGATCACTGCCTCAAGCAGCTCGGCTGGTGTGGTCCGCGGCTCTGACTCCAGAGAGTCGATCACCGCTCTGGCAAGCGGATCCTGAGGCTCAGCGGCCGGCAGGAGGCTGGGCAAAAGGAGAGCGGCGACAAGGGCTGCCACGGTTGGCAGGCGGCCTGCCAGCGGCAGCCTGCGGCGGAAGCCACTGCCAGCGAAGTGGCGTGACTGTGGAGAAGGAGACTGGGGAGAAGGACAGGCATCCATGCGTTCGTCCATCATCGTGAGGGGTTGGGTTGTCAGCTGCTCGTGGCTCCTTTGTCCGCGAGCGTCTCCTGCCAGCGAGCCAGCTGGTGGGCCACCTGCGATGGAGCGGTTGAGCCGTAGCTCTGCATCCGCGCCACGGCCTGGGCAGGCCCGAGGGCGTCTCGCACCGCCGGCGTAAAGGCCGGCGAAGCGGCTTTGCATTCATCATCGGAAAGGTCGGAGAGAGCCACGCCGCGATCCATGGCGGCGCGGACAAGCTTGCCGACGGTTTCATGGGCCGTTCGCTGGGGCACCCCCTCGGCGATCAGGGCCTCCATCAGGCTGGTGGCATCGAGGTGGCCGCGATTGATGCCGGCGGCGATCCGTTCCCGGTTGAACCGGGTGCCGGCCACCAGGGGCACTGCGATGCCGAGCACAGCCTCGAGCGTGTCGATCGAGTCGAAGATCGGCTCCTTGTCTTCCTGCAGGTCGCGGTTGTAGGCCGTCGGCAGTCCCTTCAGCAGCACCAGCAGGGCCTGCAGATTGCCGACGAGCCGGGCCGACTTGCCGCGGGAGAGTTCCAGAGCGTCGGGATTGATCTTCTGCGGCATGATCGAGCTGCCGGTGCAGAAGTTTTCCGGCAGCAGCAGGAAGCCAAACTCCTCGCTGCTGTAGAGGATCCACTCCTCAGCCCACTGCGAGAGATGGATGCCAGCTAGGGCGATGGTGAAAGCCAGCTCGCAGACGAAGTCGCGATCGCTGGCGGCATCGAGGCTGTTGGGCATCACGCTGTCGAAGCCGAGGGCCGTGGCCACCTGCTCGCGGTCGATCGGCAGGCTGCTGCCGGCGAGCGCTGCCGAGCCGAGTGGCAGACGATTGACCCGTTTGCGGCAGTCGGCCAGCCGTTCGCGGTCGCGGTCGAACTTCTCGCACCAGCCGAGGAGCTGATGGGCGGCGAGCACCGGCTGGGCGCGGCGGAGGTGGGTGTAGGCGGGGATCACGAGAGCCTTCTCCCGCTCAGCCAACTCGAGAAACGACCGCTGCAACTCCCGCAGGCCAGCGTCGAGACGGTCGATCGCCCGCCGGCAGAAGAGCCGCAGATCGGTGGCTACCTGATCGTTGCGGCTGCGGGCGGTGTGCAGCTTGCGGCCGGCATCGCCAATCCGCTCGGTGAGCACCGCCTCGATGTTGAGGTGGATGTCTTCGCGAGCTGTGGAGAAAGGAAAGCGGCCCTCAGCGATCTCGCGGCCAATCTCGGCAAGCGTCCTCACGATCTGCTCAGCCTCGTCGGCCGAGATGATGCCGCAGGCGGCAAGCATCGTGGCATGGGCCGTGGAGCCGGCGATGTCGTCCTCGGCGAGGCGACAGTCGTAGGAAACGCTCTCGGAGAACGCTTCCATCCGCTCGTCGGTGGGTACGGAAAACACGCCGCCCCACGCCTTGGCCGGTCCTGGGCCGTCGTGCACCACTTGCCTCACTCTCTGGATATCGACAGATTTCCACCGCAGTTCCCTAGTTTGTAGTGTTCCCAGGGGGCTGAAAAAAGGTGAAAATCCCGCGTGTTCCCTGAGGATTGCTGCTCGAAATGCCGCCGAGGGCTCGCCCGGCAGGGGCTTCCCAGGAAGAATCGATCGGTTCCTGCTGCTGCTTCAGGCCTCTCATGCTCTCCCCCGACGACGTTCTCGCTGCCGACGGCCGGCTTGCCGCGCGTCTGACCGGCTGGGAGTCGCGGCCGCAGCAGCTGGCGATGGCCCGGGCGGTGGAGGCGGCGATTCGCGAGCGGAGACATCTGCTCTGTGAGGCAGGGACGGGAGTGGGGAAGAGCCTGGCCTACCTCGTGCCGGCGGTGCTGGCCGTGACCGCCGATCAGGAGCCCGACGCCCCGAAGCTGCCGGCGGCTGACGACGACGATCCTTTCGCCCAGCCACCTCCCGGGGCCAGGCCGCGGCGGGTGGTGATCTCGACCAACACGATCGCCCTGCAGGAGCAGCTCGTTGGCAAGGATGTGCCGCTGGTGGCCTCGGTGATGCCGCGGGAGTTTTCCGCGGTGCTCGCCAAGGGCCGGGGCAACTATGTCAGCCTGCGGCGGCTGGAGGTGGCCCAGCAGCGTGCCGGAAGCCTGTTTCGCGATGATGCCGAGGTGGCGGAGCTGCAGCGGATCGCTGGCTGGGCGAAGACCACCCTCGACGGGTCTCGGGCCGACCTCCCGATGGTGCCTCTGCCTGGCGTGTGGGATGAGGTGCAGAGCGACTCGGCCAACTGCATGGGCCGGGCCTGCCCGCACCACCAGCAGTGCCACTACATGACGGCCCGCCGCCGGCTGGCCGGCGCGCATGTCGTGATCGTCAACCACGCCCTCTTCTTCTCCGACCTCGCCCTGCGTCGCAGCGGAGCAAGCCTGCTTCCGGCCTACGACATCGTAGTGCTCGATGAGGCCCACACCATCGAAGCGGTGGCGAGCGAGCACCTCGGGATCGGGCTCTCCAACGTCGCCATCGAGCGGGTGCTGGCCACGCTCTACAACGACCGCAGCCACCGCGGGCTGCTTGTGCACTACAAGCTTGAAGCCCTGGCCCACGAGGTGACGCGGTGCCGGATCGCGGCGGAGGCCTTCTTTGATCAGCTGCTCGAAGCCGCGGCTGCAGGCGACCGCCGGCAGCAGGCTGGGGGGCTGTGGCGGGTCGACAAGCCGGGCCTGATCCCCGACACCCTTGGCGATGCCCTCGCGTCGCTCTCCAAGAAGATTCGCAACGCCGCCGATGGCGTCTCAGCCGAAGCCGAACGGCAGGATTTTCATGCCGCCGCCGACCGGCTTGCCGGTAGCGCCGGGTCGATTCAGACCTGGCTTGAGCAGGGGCTGCCGGGGAGCGTGTGGTGGGTGGAGGCGGCCCGCGGCCGCCGCGGCCGTCGTCGGATTCGCCTGGCCAGCGCCCCGGTGGATGTGGGCGAGACGCTCCGCGAAGAGCTCTTTGGCCGCGTGGGCACCGTGATTCTCTCAAGCGCCACACTTTCGACCGCTGGCCCAGGCGGCCGCACTGTCGGCGACGACGGCGACGGCAATGGCGAACAGGAGTTTGATCTCGATGGGAATCCACTCAGCTCGCAGGCGGGCACACGGGGCACCGACGCCTTCGCCTATGCCCGCGGCCGGCTCGGGCTGGCTGCCGCGGAGGGCGTGCAGTTTGGCAGTCCCTTCGACTACCAGCGTCAGGTGGAGCTGGTGGTGGTGGAGGGCATGCCCGATCCCTCAGATAAGGCGGCCTACGAACGGCGAAGCCTGGAGATGATCCGCCGCTATCTCGCCGAGACCGATGGCAGGGCGCTGGTGCTCTTCACCAGCCATGAGGCGCTCGCTCATGCCAGCCGTGAGCTGGCCGGCTGGTGCGGTGGGCGGGGCTACCGGCTTGTCAGCCAGGCCGACGGCCTGCCCAAGTCGCGGATGCTCGAACTGTTTCGCGAGGGCCCCAAGGGCGTGCTGCTGGGAGCCGACTCCTTCTGGCAGGGCATCGACCTGCCGGGGGAGCAACTGGTGAATGTGATCATCACGCGGCTGCCCTTTGCCGTGCCCGACCGGCCGCTCGTCGCCGCGCGGATTGAGGCCATCCGTCAGGCTGGTGGGAATCCCTTCTTTGAGTTCCAGCTTCCCGAGGCGGTGATCAAGCTCAAGCAGGGCTTCGGCAGGCTCGTGCGGCGTCGCGACGATCACGGCATCGTGGTGATCCTCGACCCCCGCGTGCGGACGAAGGCCTACGGCCGGCATGTGCTTGAGAGCCTGCCGCCGGCGCGGCTGCGGATCGATTCGGTCGATGGCAAAGCGGCTGCCTGGAGCTAACCGCCGGGCTCACTGCGGGATGGAGTCGCCGCGGCGGACAGTGCTGCCCTCCCAGATCGCCTCGTCGCTGGCCGGATCGTAGGTCAGCACGCGGTGGGCGCTGCCGGGGGCTGGAGGCACATCGACCTTCGGCAGCCAGCGGCGGTGCTCGGCCAGCACCTCGGCCAGGCTCGGCTCCGTGGCCAGGTTCCGCCACTCGTGGGGATCGGCCTGCAGGTCGTAGAGCTCTTCGCTGCCGTCGGCATACTGAATGAACCGCCACCGCTCGCTGCGGACGGCGTGGTTGCCCTGGTTGTGGCTGGTGATCGCTGGCCGCACCCGAGGCACGTCGGCATCGGCCAGCTGTGGACGCAGGCTGATCCCCTCGAGGTCGGTGCGGGGCGAGAGGCCGGCGAGGTCAATCAGCGTGGGATAGATGTCGAGCAGCTCAGCCGGCTGGCTGCACCGCTGAGCGGCCGACACGCCGGGGCCGGCGAAGATCAGGGGCACCTTCGTGCCGCGATCCCAGAGGGTGTTCTTGCCGGTGATCGCCTTCTCGCCGAGGTGCCAGCCGTGATCGCCCCAGACAACCACGATCGTGTTGTCGGCGAGGCCTGCGTCCTCGAGGGCGGTGAGCAGTCGCCCGATCTGGGCGTCGACAAAGCTCGTGCAGGCGAGGTAGCTCCGCACGAGGTTTCGCCACTGGTTGTTCTCCTCGAGCCACGCCAGCCGCGGCTCCGGCAGCGACCAGTGGAGGTACCAGGAAAACCGCGGGGTGTCGCTGCGGTCGTCGGTGAGGAAGGGGGGCAGCACCGAGTCGTCGTCGGGGTAGAGGTCAAACCACTGCTGCGTGGCGTAGCAGGGCACATGCGGCAGGAAGAAGCCGGCCGCCAGGAAGAAGGGCTGGCCTTTGGGGGCATTCTTGATCTGCTCGACGGTCCAGCTCGCGACCTGGTAGTCGCCCTTGGAGCTGTCGTCGTTGTCGGGCGGCCAGACGCCCCAGTCCATCAGTGGATGGTTGCCCATCGGCGTGGGTGGGATCAGCTTCTTCGGCGGCTTGCTGCCCACGCCGCCAAAGGGGGCGGTCAGCTGAAACTCTGGGGGCCCCTTGGCTGCTGGAGTGCCGGGCTTGGGCCGCGGGCCGGTGCCGCCGTGGTAGATCTTGCCGGTGGCGGCGGTGTGGTAGCCGTGGGCAGCGAAGTGCTGCGGCAGGGCCACCCGGTCGGCCCATTCTGGCAGCGTGCGAAACCAGGGAGCGAGGCCGTAGACGCCGGTGGTCGTGGGCCGCAGACCGAGCAGCAGGCTTGTCCGTGATGGATTGCACAGCGGCGCCTGGCAGTGGGCATTGAGGAAGGTCGTGCCGCGGGCGGCGAGGGCATCGAGGTGCGGGGTCTTGGCCAGCGGATGGCCGCCGAGGTGGCCGATCCAGTCGTTCTGGTCGTCGATCGCGATGAACAGCACGTTGGGCCGCTTGGAGGTCTTGCCGGCAGCGAGCGGCCCGGCCATCGGCGGCGTCTCGTAGAAGCGGCCGTCGTCGATCAGACGCGGGTCGGCCGTCCGCTTCAGCTCCGCCATCAGCCGGCCTTCGAGCGTCTGCCTCAGGGGGGTGTTCGCGGGATCCTCAGCGAGGTTGGTCATCTCCTCGGGATCGTTCTGCAGGTCGTAGAGCTCCACCTGCGGCCGCTTGCCGTAGACCTTGTCGAAGTGGGCCCGCCAACGCTCGGTGTTTCGTGCGCCGACGAGCCAGGCCTTCGTGGGGCCAGCATCTTCGTCGGGGAGCGTGGCACGGGTGTTGTTTTCCAGTTCATCAGCCGTTGGCTCGGGGCCGTCGTCCAGGCGGTAGGGATCACCCAGCGGCCAGCGGTCGGGCCGGAAGTTGTGGATCAGCACGTGCTGATGCGTGCGGATCGCCCGCTGCGGGTAGGGGGTGAAGTCGGCACGGGCGTTTTCCACATGCCGCTCACGGCCGGTGAAGACATGCGTGCGAGCGGGATCGACCTGCCCGCTCTTCTGCGAGGCGAGCACATTCCAGAGCGAGCGGCCGGTCATCGAGCGTGGGGTTTCCAGCCCGGCCGCCTCCAGGAACGTGGGCGCGAGATCGATCAGGCTGACCATGTCGTCCACCACGCGGCCGCCTGTGACACCAGGGCCCGTGATCGACAGGCAGACGCCGGTGCCGAAGTCGTAGAGGTTGCACTTGCCGTGCGGGAAGCCGGGAGCACCATGGTCGCCGCTGATCACGATCAGCGTGTTGTCGGCCAGGCCCTGGGCCTTGAGTTCGTCGAGGATCACCGCCACGGAGGCATCCCAGGCAGCGATCTCACCGAAGTAGTCCGCGAGGTCTTCCCGCACCTCAGGCACGTCGGGCAGGAAGGCGGGCATCTTCCCTTCGAGGTCATCCGGGTTGATGTCCCAGAGGGCTTTGCCGCTGCCCTTGATCCATGTGCGGTGCACGTTGGTCGGGCCAAACCAGTAGCAAAATGGCGCGGCTTCGGGCCGTGAATCGAGCATGTCGCGGAAGTTGCCGCGAACCTCGTGGAGGATCTCCGCTTTGGCCTGCTCGCGGTCGGTGCCACCGTCGACCATCTTGGTGACCGCCTGCGAGAACTGATTGACGCGGCCCCCGCGACGGTTGAAGGCTTCTTCTTTTGTGTAGGGCGAGTTGGAAGGTCGGCCTGGGCCCCAGACCTTGTGCGAGTAGCCAACCGCGTAGCCGGCATCCCGCAGGGCCACGGGAAAGCTCGGCAGCGAGGCGTTCCAGACGGCTCCCTGCAGGATGGAGCCGGTGCCGGTCTGCCAGAAGTGCCGGCCGGTTAAGAGGGCGCTGCGGCAGGGCGTGCAGGAGGGGGCGCTGACATGCGCATTGCGGAAGAACACGCCCTTGCGGGCGATCGCGTCGATCGTCGGGGTGCGGACGACATCGTTGATGCTGCCAGGGCCGTCGATCTCGGCGAGCAGCGAGGCGTAGCGGCCCCAGTCGTCGGCGAAGAGAAAGAGAATGTTGGGGCGGTCGCTGGCCTCGGCGGAGCTCGCGGTGGCCTGACCTGCTGCCGATGGAAGCATCGTCGGCCAGGCGACCAATGCGATCGCAGCCACAACAGTCATCAGCCTCGGCAGTCGCGGCAGCATGCACAAGCGACGCATCGTTCTCCCCCCTGTGTTCGGTCCGCCCAGTGTGGGGTCGCCTGCAGCGACCTTCGTGAGCCGCCAGTGTAGGCCAGCACCAGCGACGACACCACGCACCGTGCCGCCAGCTACTGGGCGATCCCGATCAGCACAGGATCGTGGTCGGAGCTGCGAAACGGGCTCGCTTCGTAGAGGGCCTCGGGGTTGTATTCCTGGTTGTAGTCAAACCCCCGCAGCTCGTCGGCGTTGATGTGCCAGGTGGCGATGCCAGTGACGTCGGCCGCCATCGACTCGGTGGCAAAGGCATGGTCCAGCGAGCCAGACTGCCCGTAGTAGACATACGAGTAGTCGTGGCTGCCGCTTGGGCTGCCGCTGTCAAACCGCTCCCGGAGGTCAATCAGGCCTGCAGCCCGCAGGGCGTCGAGCGGGTCTTCCTGTGCGTAGGCGTTGAAGTCGCCGATCACCAAGACGCGGGCGTCGGCCTCACGCTGCTGGAGCGCTTCGACAGCGCGGCAGATGGCCAAGGCCTGCGATCGTCGTACCGCGTTGTACGCTCCCTGACCGTCGCCGCGATCCTTGTTGTCGTCGCTCGCCTCATCGGCTCCGCCCTTCGATTTCCAGTGATTCACCACAACGGTAAACGGCTGATCCGACCCTGCCGTCGTGAAGGCTTGCACCAGCGGCGCACGGGCTTCCCAAAACGCCTCGTCAACGAGCACCTCCACATCGCCCACCGCCGACACGCGGTCTGACCGGTAGATCAGGCCCACACGAATCGCGTCGCGGCCGCCGGGCGCCGAGCGAAAGCCAGCGGGCAGCCCGCACGCGGCGAAGCGCTGCTCGCCCAGTGTGCGGTTTAAGGCGGCGACAAGCCGGGCTTCGGCGTCGAGATTGTTTTCCAGTTCCATCAGGCCGATCACGTCGGCCTCCATCGCGAGGATCGCGGCGGCGAGCTTCTCTTCCTGCCGCTCACGCTCGGTTTCAGAGTCAGCGCCCCGCGCGTCGTTGCGGCCGTCATCGATCGAGCTGAAGTAGTTGAGCACGTTGAAGCAGGCCACGCTCACGTCAGCCTCGCCGAGCGACGGCCGTGCAGGCCGCTCTGCCGGCGTCCAGGCGAGCGGTGCGTCAGGCACCAGCACGATCGTTTTGCCACGGGTTTGAAGCTCGCCCGACACTCCGTTGATCACCGAGCCGATGCGGACCGTCTCCAGGTCGGCCCCAAGCTGCGGGAACAGTCGCGGAGGAAAAACGTTTTGATCCGCGAAGCCGTCGTCGATCACGACCGTGGCACTCGTATTCCGCTTCTGAGCTGCGGTCACCGCGGCGACATTGCTTCCGCCGCTGCTGGTGGTGTCGGCGGGGTCGGTATCGTTGGGATCGATGTGATCGGTCGGAATGAAGAGGCGATCGCGGGCGACTTTGACCTCGCCCCACCGCAGCAGGTCGAAGGTGTCGACCACGACCAGCTCACCGGGAATCGACACCCGCTCTCCCACGTGCGAACGCCAGTCGACCGTGCTCAAGTCGCCGTCGATCACCACAGCGGCGGCCCGGCCCGCTGTCGGGGCACTCTGCGGGCGGCTCTGAGCCGGTGGAGAACTCGCGGCGGTGCCGGCTGGTTGCTCCAGCTGCTCCGCAGGCGGAGCGCAGCCCGGCGGGATCGTGGCCAGGGCTGCCAGGGCGAAGGAGGCGAGGAATGACGGCAGAGGTTTCATGGCGGTGGAGCTCATAGGTGACGACATCGAGCCGGCTCCGAGAGGTGCGTGAAAGGCCTCTCGCGGTCGGTAGGACGGGTGAATCATCAAGCAGATTCCACCCCGTTGTAAACCTCCACCGATCAGAATCGCTCACACGTGCCGTTCGATCGGAGCCCAGCGTCGGATCGACTTCAACGTAGGGAAAACGCTGCGGCATCGCGGCACTCACGCAGCCTTCTCATCCTCGACCTGATCAACTCCGGCAACACGATCCGGATTGCCTTGCGAAGGGCTGGCCGGCAAGAGGTGCTTCAAGATGCCAGAGCCTACGCGGCTGGCTCTGGTGGCGGAGCCGGTGGGCGGGAGAGGATCTGCTCGTAGAGTTCGAGATACTTTCGAGCGCTGGCATCCCACGACCAGTCCTGCTGCATGACGCTCGTCACGAGCCGCTGCCAGGTGGCAGAGTCGGCCTGGGCATCGAGGGCACGGCCGAGGGCGTGCTCTAGGCCCCGCGAGTCGAAGTCGCGAAAGACAAAGCCACTGGCCGTGCCGGCGGCCAGGGTTGCGGGGGTGGTGTCGACGACGGTGTCGACCAGCCCGCCGGTGGCCCGCACCACGGGGATCGCCCCGTAGCGGAAGGCGTAGAGCTGGCTCAGGCCACAGGGCTCGAAGCGGCTGGGCATCAAGACGATGTCGCTGGCAGCCTGAATCAGGTGCGCGAGCAGTTCGCTAAAGCCGATCACCACGTCGACTGTGCCGGGGAAAGAGGCCGCGAGCCGCCGCAGCGCCTCCTCGTGGCCGGGGTCGCCAGTGCCGAGGATCACAAAGTGGGCCCGGCCGCCGCCGGCCACGCGGCTGATCATCTCGGCGAGCAGGTCGACCCCCTTCTGCTCGGCAAGCCGGCCAACGAACGACACCAGCGGCCGCGGATCGGGCGCGGCATGGCCGAGCCTCGCGGCCAGGGCGATCTTGGCGGCGTCTTTGCCGGCAGCGATGTCGGCCTCGCTGTAGTGGCGGGGAATCAGCGGGTCGGTCTGCGGGTTCCAGCCGCTGGTGTCGATGCCGTTGACGATGCCCGAGAGCACGTCGGTCCGGGAGGCGACCACGCCCTCAAGCCCGCAGCCGCCCGGGGCTGACTGAATCTCACCGGCATAGGTCGGGCTGACCGTCGTGATCGCGTCGGCAAACACCAGGCCGGTCTTGAGGAAGTTGAGCTGGCCGTGGCACTCCATCTGCCGCCAGTTGAAATACTTCCAGTCGATGCCCGTCAGCAGCATGTCCCAGTGCCAGAAGGTGCCCTGGTAGGCCATGTTGTGGATCGTCTGGATCGTGGCAGAGCGGGCAAAGGCAGGATGCTCCGCGTAGAGCAGCTGCCGGTAGGCGGGGATCAGGCCGGCCTGCCAGTCGTGGCCATGGAGAATGTCAAAGGGCTGCTCGAGCCGGCCGGCGAGCTCCATCACCGCCCGCGAGAAGAGGATGAACCGCTCGGCGTTGTCGTGGTAGTCGTGGGCCCCGCCGTAGAGCGTGGGCCGGTCGAAGCAGGCTTCGTTGCCCACGAAATAAACCGGCACGTTGGAGCCGGGCAGGGTGGAGCGGAAGATCTCGGCCCGCAGATGCCGCTGGCCGACCGGCACATCAAACGCCACCCCCGCAGGCTCGATCGCCACGCCCGACTCAAAGACCTGCCGGTAGGCCGGCATCACCAGCGTGCAGCTGCAGCCGATCCGTTCCAGGGCGGCAGGCAGCGAGCCTGCAACATCCGCCAGACCACCCGTCTTGGCAAAGGGGGCGGCCTCACTGGCAACCTGCAGCACTCGCACGGCAGAATTTTTCCTTGGTCGGGGGAGGCCGGCCAATCGGCTCCAGAGGAGTATACTTCGCAGTTCTTCCGGCGGTCGGCAGTCAGACCCGCCCCGATGTGGGGAGCCGCAGCCGGCCCGTTGCCTGCAAGGGCCGCAGTTTCGCGTCGCCACCCATGTCGCCACTGGTTCATCCCGCGTCGCTCTTCCGCTTTCGCTTTCCCGTGAAGCGGCTCGCAAAGCTCGCGGCCTTTGACGACCGCCAGGCAGACGCCTGCCGCCTGCCCGACCTGGCTGGGGTGGTGGGCGTGCCCGATGTGGCCAGCCTCGCGGTGGGCTGGCATCCCGACGGGCTGGTGGTGCGGGCGGAGATGCGGGGGGTGGGCACGGGCCGCTGGTGCCATGCCACGAAGCCCGAAGACAGCGACGGCCTGCAGCTCTGGCTGGCGACGAGGCCCACCGCTGAAAGCCATCGTGCGGGCCGCTTCTGCCGGCGGCTGGCGATCCTGCCCTCTGGCGGCGGCCGCCAGGCGACCGAACCCCTGGTTGTGGCGGCAGCGATTCCCAGGGCCACGCTGATTCCCGGCGGTGAGGGGGAGGCGATGCGGCTGCCCGCGGTGCTGCCGGCTGAGGTGGCGACCGTGAGCAGCCGTGGCTGGCCTGATGGCTGGCGGGTGGATGCGGTGCTGAAGGCGGCCGCCTTTCCCGGCTGGGATCCCGATGAGCAGGCCACGCTCGGCTTCTTTGCGGCGGTGGTGAATCGCCGGCTGGGGCAGATTCCCCTTTTTGCCCCCCCGGAGTATCCCTGGGACAGCGACCCCACCACCTGGTCGTTTCTGGAGCTCGCCGACTGAGCGGTGCCGCCGGGCTGCGAGTGTCGTGCGGATTTTGTCGATTCTGCCTGCGGGGGATGCCGATGCCACCTGATGGATCTGGTGGATGCATGACGCAGGGGGAATGCGATGCGACGCACGTGCAACGCGGTTTGGCGTGGAGCAGGGCTCGGTGGACTGCTCGCGGTGGTGATGGCGGCTGCGGCGGTGGCCGGGGGCGGTGAGACCTTCGACTGCCCCGACTGCCATCCGCTGGCCGGCCTGCGGCCCTTCGCCGAACGCACCCGGCTGGTCGACTGGGATCGCATGGCCAGCTGGAATCCTTTGGCCAACTGGCATGCCCGCCCTCAGTGGGAAATGCCGGTGGTCTGGCACAAGCTTGGCGACTGGCGGCCCTCGCGGCCGGGCTGGTGCGATGGCTCGCTGTGCGAGTCGTTTGTCTGCTGGCGAGCGGAGAAGAAGGCTGCGATCAACAAGAGGCAGCCGAAGTTTGAGGGCTGCGGCTGTGGCCCCCGCTACTGGGGCGCCTACCACAGCGAGCCGCTCCGCTGCGATCCCTGCGACGCCTGCAACCGCTGGCAGGGCTACTGCGGCGGCCATGAGATGCAGGAGATGCTGCTGCCCTGGCAGATGGCACCCTGCCGCGGCTTCCGGCCACCTGCCGAGGCAGGCTACGGTCCGGTGAGCGTCTGCCGTGGCTGCAAGACGCCCACGTCGGTCTGGTGGTGAGCGGGCAAACTCGTGCACCTCGACAACGAACGGCCTTTTGAGCGTCGCCCGCAGCAGCCGTCCCGTGTCAACTTGCATTCCCGGGTAGCAAAATGCTACCATGCGTGCATGCCTCAACCCGTCAAACTCAGTGATGACCTCGTTCTCGAAGCCCGCACGGTTGGTGCCGTGGCGTGCAGATCGATCGCTGGCCAAGTGGAGTTTTGGGCGCGGCTTGGCAAATCGATCGAGGGTGTGCTTCGCGGTGATCGGGCCTTGGCACTGCAGCGATCCGGAGCGGCGGAGTCCCTCGCCCAGGCCATCGAGTCTGTCGATACCGACGCCGGTCGTGAGCGGGTCCACGCCTACCTTGAGTCTCGTCCCTTCCCGCATTTCGAGCCCTGCCCCGAGCCCGGCATGCTGGTGAAGATTGACGCCGACGGCACCCGCACCCGCGGGCGATTCGTCAACCGGGTATTCGTCGAGGTGGAGTGACGGGACGCATGGAGTGGCGATCCCTGCTTGAACCGCGGCCCGTCGTCGTGGCAGTCGCTGGCTCAAACGGCGCGGGCAAATCGACGTTTTTCCACGCCCATCTCGCCGGTGTGGGCTTGCGGTTCATCAATGCCGACGATCTTGCTGCCGAAATGAAGTTGGGCGGATACGAGGCGGCCGATCTGGCCTCATCGCTACGAGCAAGCCTGCTTGAACAGCGGGAGAGTTTTGCCTTTGAAACCGTGCTCTCCGACCCTGTTGGGGCCAAGGTTGCCGAACTCGCGGAGGCGGTGCTCCGAGGGATGCACGTGGTGATGATCTTCATCCGTGTCGATTCGCCCGACACATCGCGGCAGCGGGTCGCCATGCGAGTGCTGCAGGGCGGGCATGACGTCCCAGACGAAAAGCTCACCACGCGGTTTCCGCGAACGCTCGCCAATCTGGAGCGAGCGATCAGCAGGCTGCCGGTCGTGATCGTCTTCGACAACACGGACCTCGCCCAGCCCTTTCAGCTCGACGCTGTCTATAGGCAGGGCACGCGACTCGTTTGAGCCAACGAAAAAGACAACGTCGAGAGTGGGCATGCTTGGCGAGGGTTCCCTCGCTGTGTTCAGGCGTTTGGTTGGGCGGCGAGCGCTTGGGCAAAGGTGACCGCATCGCCACGCTCGCGGCAGGCGTCAAGCAAGGTCTGCATGCTGCCGGGCTGCCCGACCTCGGCAGCGGTCGCGATTTGCACCACGGGGGGCACGAGGCCGGTGGTCGCCGCCTGTTCGCCGCCGCGGGGCAGGTGGACGAGGGCCACGCCGAGAGCCTCCGCCGGACGGCTGCCGCGGGACAGCAACACGATCAGATACTCAACCGCCAGCTGCTCAAGCGGTCCGCGGGGGCTGTCTGGAGCCGTGCGTGTGCCGTCGGCGGCGATGCCCGCCTGCTCACGGAAGAACGCTGCGGCCTCGTCGACCGATTCACCCAGGCAGCCGGCGAAGAAATGCCGCGAGGCCTTGGCGACGTCGGTGAACGGGCCGTCGCCGGGATAGCGGAGTTCCTCTGGCAACCGGTCGGCGTAGAACGCCAGGTCGAGACTCTTGCGGAGCACTTCAGCGTCGCTGCAGACCCGGGCAAACCGTAGCACCGAGTGCAGATGCGAGATGTCGACGTGGGGGCCAAGTGGCTGGCTTGGATCGCCGACCGCGGCGAGCAGACCGGGGAGCGTGTCGACGCCGTGGACATCGATGCCGCGGCGGGTGAGATCGTGCGTGAGGTTGGCGATCAGTTCGGCGGTCAGGTGCTCGACCAGCACGGCGGCCGCTGGGGCCTGCTTCGCCGGCGGTAGGCGGCTGACCGCCTGGTCGTAGGCGGTGACGGTGTTGCAGGTGCCGTTGTGGGCCAGGAGCAGCCGCAGCCCCAGCGGCGGATTGACCGACTCCCAGAGGGCCACGTGCACGAGTTCTTCCAGCAACCGCCGGGCGTCGTCATCGTCACGGCCCTCGAGCGAGGCCGCCACCTGCTCGAGCCTGGCAGCCACCTCGTCGAGTTCGGCCGAGGCTCGCAGATACATCCAGGCCGCCGCCACCTGGCCATCGTCGAGCAGCGGCCAGCCCACCTCGAGACAGGCCTGCCGCGACCGCTCCTCGAAGGCATCGCGAACCTCGGGCGAGAGCGTGCCGGCGTCGCCGACAACGGGCAGGCCTTCGGCGCGCCGCGCCTGCATCAGCCGCAGGTCAAACAGGGCATGCCAGCGGCGGTCGCGGGTGAGCTCCTCGCCGAGGGCCGTGAGCATGGCCGTCACACCCTGGTCGCTGGCGGTGCGGGCGAGCTGATCAAACAGGGCGGAGGGCAGGGGTGTGTTCACAGGGCAGACCTACGGGCATGGCGTGAAGCGAGGGGATCGGCGAACGCTCGAGGAGCGTTACGAGGTTTTCGAGTTGGGTTGCTGACGAATGCTCGGCATGGGGGAGAAAACGTCCACTGACGAGACTTTTACCGTCCCCGAGCCGGAGTCCCACACATGTCGACGTCGAGCCTACCGTCGTCGTCGGCCGCCTGCCATGCAGAGAGATGCCGTCGTTGACTGCGGGGCGGTCTGGGCACGTCGCCAGGGCTCTCGCGTATAATCGTCTCTTCCTCGGAATAATCCCCCATGACCACCGTCCAGATCACGATTTCTGATGCCCTTGCCAAGGAGGCCGCCGCCGAAGGCCTGCTTGAGCCCGGCTCGCTAGAAGCGATCCTGCGGGAACGGCTCGCCGCAGCCCGCATTGCGAAGATGCAAGCTGCCCGTGAAAAGTTGGCTGCGGCCGCTCCGCCTTCGATGACAGCCGAAGAGATCGAAGCAGAGATCACGGCCTATCGTGCGGAGCGGCGTCGTGCGGCTGGTGCTTGATACGAACACCGTCGTATCAGGTCTCATCTGGGGCGGTGTGCCAGGGCGACTGATCGACGCGGCTGCGACCGGCACGGCGCAACTCATTTCGAGTGTGCCGCTCCTGGACGAGTTGCACGACGTTTTCTATCGAAAGAAGTTCACCGCCCATCTGGCTGAGCAGGGTGTTGCCGCGGCGGACCTGTTCGAAGGGTATGCCGCCCTCGTGAAACTCATCATCCCGGCTGTTATCGGCGCGGTCATCCTCGCCGACCCTGATGACGACATCGTGCTTGCGACAGCCGTTGCCTGTGACGCAGACGCGATCGTTTCAGGCGATGCCCATCTCCTTGGGATCGGCGAGTTTCAGGGGATTCCCATCGTCACGCCTGCGGCGGCTGTGCGTCGGCTCGGGGTGTGACTGCAGAGCCGTCGCCACCTGGCCGTCATTCCGTAACCGCCACGGGACGTGCACCGCATCGCCCCGTGGGGAGTTCATCTGGAGGTGGCCTGCCGCACGGCTTCGTATGCGAGCACTGCGGCGGTGGCCGACACGTTGAGGCTGTCCGCCACACCGAGCATCGGCAGGGTGACCGCATGTGCGTCGAGCCTACCGTCGTCGGCCGCCGCCTGCCATGCAGACGAGATGCCGTGGGCTTCGCTGCCGAGCACGATGGCTGTGGTGGCCAGTTCCGCGGCATGCCAGGGCATGCCCGCTTCCGGCACGGCGAGCACCACCCGCCGCCCACTCGCCGCAAGCCAGTCGATCACCTCGCCAACCGAGGCGACGGCCAGTGGCACCGAGAAGAGCGTGCCCAGGCTCGCGCGGATCGTGGCGGGGTTGGCGGGATCGGTGCCGCCGCCTGCCACAAGCACACCGCCCACGCCGGCGGCATCGGCGGTCCGCAGGATCGCGCCAAGGTTGCCGGGCTTCTCCACGCCCTCGAGCACGAGCAGCGGGCCAGTGTCCCGGAGCCGGAACTGGGGAAGTGCGAACGATGGCACCTCGGCGACCGCCACCAGCCCCTCGTTGCGGCTGCCGAAGGCGACCTTGGCGAAGGCAGCAGGGGCCAGCAGGTAGGCCGTGCCACCCGCCGCTTCAAGCCGTGCCACCAGGTCGTGTGGCGGCGGCGAGGCTTCGTCGAGGAAGACCTCGCGGAAGCGGATTCTTGCGGCCGCGGCACGTTCAATCTCGCGACGACCGTCGATCAGCGTCAGCCCCTGGCGACGGCGTTCGCCGGCATCCCGCAGGCGGGCGGCCGCCTTGACCCTGGGGTTGGCGGTGCTGGTGATGAGGTCGTAGGTGGTCATCTCGCGAGTATGCCTGAAGAATCGGCTATTCTGTCCGCCGGAGGAACCCCATGGCTACCTATCAGACCACACCGCCCGACACCGACAAGATGCCCCCGGGCATCCCCTACATCATTGGCAACGAAGCCGCCGAGCGGTTTAGCTACTACGGCATGCGGACGATTCTCACCGTCTTCATGTTTCGCTATCTGCACCTGATGAGCGAGACGGTCTTGCCCGCCATGAGCAAGGCCGAAGCCCAGGAGCACTACCACACGTTTTCCTCGTGGGTCTATTTCTTCCCGATCATCGGGGCGATCCTCTCCGACGCGGTGACCGGCAAGTATCGGATCATCATGGTGGTCTCGGTGCTCTACTGCCTGGGTCACCTGGCCCTGGCCTTCATGGGGGGCGCGAGCCTCACGCCCGAGCAGTGGATGTGGCTCGGCCTGTTTCTGATCGCCCTGGGCTCCGGCGGCATCAAGCCCTGCGTCTCGGCCCACGTGGGCGACCAGTTTGGCTCGCGAAACCAGCACCTGATGGAAAAGGTCTATCAGTGGTTCTACTTCTCGATCAACTTCGGCTCGACCCTCTCCACGATCCTCACGCCCTGGCTCCTTGAGTGGTATGGGCCGCACGTGGCCTTTGGTGTGCCGGGCGTGTTGATGGCGATTGCCACCCTGATGTTCTGGTTGGGCCGCAACACCTTCATCCACGTGCCCGCTGGCGGCCTTGCGTTCTTGAAGGAGGTCTTCAGCCGCAACGGCCTGCTGACCATCCTGCGGCTGGGCATGGTCTATCTGGTGATCGCCGTCTTCTGGGCCTTGTTTGACCAGACCAGCTCCGCCTGGGTGCTCCAGGCCGAAGACATGAACCTGCAGTGGCTCGGCATCGAATGGCTGCCCTCACAGATTCAGGTGCTCAACCCGCTGCTGGTGATGGCGATGATTCCGCTGTTTCAGTTTGTGGTCTACCCGGCGATCAACACCGTGTTTCGCCTCACGCCGCTGCGGAAGATCGGCATCGGGCTGTTTGTGATGGCGGCCGGCTTCGGCCTCTCGGCGGTCGTGCAGGGCTGGATCGATGACGGCGGCCGGCCGAGCGTGGCCTGGCAGTTTCTCGGCTACGTGATCGTCACCGCCGCTGAGATCATGATCTCGATCACCGGCCTGGAGTTTTCCTACGCCCAGGCTCCCAAGACGATGAAGTCGGTGATCATGGCGGTCTGGCTGTTTTCCGTGTCGCTGGGCAACTTTGTCACCGCTGCGGTCAACCACTCGATCCAGGTGCCGGGCATCAACCCGATCGTGGCGGAAGCGGGCACGCTTGAGGCGACCGACGTTGGTGGCTGGTACACGATGCATGATCGCTTCATCCGCGTGGTCGATGTGGAGCCACGCGAGAACTGGGCAGACGCCGAAGAGGCGACCGTGGTTCGCACGATCCGGCTCGCTGGCGGCGACGGCAGCTTCGACACCCCAGACGACGCCGTCCTCTCCTTCAACCGCTTCGCCTCGCTCGTGAGCGTCGACACACAGGAAGACCCAGCCCTCGCAGCGGCCAAGGAAAAGATCGACGCCGCCTTCTTCAGCTCCGCCGACAACGATGCAACCAAGGAGCTGCCCTCAGACGATGCGGGGCTCGAGCTGCTCACCGACGTCACCGACTCCGCGGGCAACCCGATCGGCTACCACCGCATCACCCGCGATCGCTATCGCCTCGTGGCCGACGGCCCCGATGGAGCCCGGCTCACGCCCGACGACATCGTGCTCTCCGCCACGGTCGTGCGGGCCGACGTCGAGGAAGCCGCCCGCCTGAAAGACAAGCCGCTCACCTGGCGGGAGAAGCGGATCATCGAACTCCGCGGCGAGGAGGGCCGCCTGCAGGTGGCAGCGGAGCGGGGCCAGGCCCCCGAGACCCGGATCGATGCCGACACCTCGATCGGTGGGCTCGTGACGCTCGAGGGCGCCGACTACTTCTGGTTCTGGACCGGCTGCATGGCGGCTGCTGGGGTGATCTTCATTCCGGTCGCGCTGCTCTATCGGGATGGGGCGCATCTGCAGAGTGATCCGCAGACGGAAGCTGATGCGACGGTGGGGACGTAGGGG
>CALCGM010000628.1 GCA_937900985.1 uncultured Planctomycetaceae bacterium
GGGCCATGTGGCGGCCGTTGCACGAAGGGCAGACGCCACGGCCCTTGCAGGAGAATGCCACCACGAACGCCTGGCCGCAGCCTGTGCACCGGCCGCGGGCGAATCCGAAGCACAGCAGCCCGCACTCGAGATAGCCGCGGAGCTCGTCCTCGAGGTATCCCGGCACGGGCCGCTCCCCGGCTTCCCGCCAGGCGAGCCAGCTCTCAAGGTTCTCAGAGACGACCTTATGGAGCGGCGTCTTGGGCCGTGGAGGTGTGTCGGCTGGCCGACGCCCGCTTCGAAGAGATCCCATCGTTTGAGCTGTTTGCGCGGGTGGCCGCCCTCTACTGGGCCGAGGAGGCCTACCCGAACCATCTCTTTCCGGAGATCGCGGCGGTGCTGCCGGTGATCCTGGTCAGCTCCACCGGCCGGATGCGGATTCCGGCCCCGAAGACCCTCCTGCCCCGCAACATCCGGCTCGACTATGCGCTGGCGGAGGAGTTTCTCGGGAGCGACGACTTCGCCTCCCGCACGCTGCCCAGCCACCTGCTCGACCAGCTCACTCGGGCGAGCCGCAGCCGCTCCGGCTGGTTTGCCCGCGACCCGGCGTGGTGTCGGCGATTCGAGCCCACGCTCGGCCCAGCCGACGCGGGCCGCCTGATCGCCGCCGAGCGGCGGGCCGTCGCAGGGCTCAGCGAATGCGACCTGCTGGGGCGGTTTTTTGAGATGATCCACTGCACGATTGGGCCGGTGGATCTGAGTTGGGGAGCCGCGGAGGACAGGGCCGCTTGGCTGGCAGTGCGTCATGAGCCATCCCGCAGTCTTGCCGGAGCCACGGATGGCGACGCCGATGCCGACGATGCTCGTTCCGCTTTCCTGGGCGACAGTCAAGCGCGACGTGCAGGCAATGGCGCGGCAGATCGCCGCCGACTGGCCTGGCTCAGCCCGGGCGAGGCGGGGCCTCTGCTGCGATCATGGCGATTGGTTCCGCGGCGTGGCCGGTTTTGAAGTGCCGATCGACATCTGCGGCAACGCTTCGTTCGCCATGGCTCGGTTCTACTTGGATGGGACAGCACGAGCTTCTTCACTGCCCTCGAAGACCGCGAGCTCCTCGTTGAGCCTGGCAATCAACTTCCGGATTCCTGCTTTTGTGAATCCGTTCTCCCCGATCGGATGCTCATGCTGGAGCCGCTCGAGCCGCGTCTGCAAATCACGCAGCTCTGATTGGGCCTTCTCGTACTCGGTTTCTGTTGAAATCACAGCGCTATCTCCACGAGGCCTTTCCGCCTGCCGTCGGCTTCACGAGTCCGACTAAAGTAGTGTACCCAGTCGTCCCAGTCCCGTTGATTATCCGCCCCATAGATCTCTTCTGGCTGCCGCGTCAGCAGCATCATCTCGAGCTCCACGGCTGCGCTTTCACCGCGTGATACGCGAGTCGAAAAGTCATCATCGAGCCAAACGACGGCATCGACATCCGCAGGGTCGGGCGCGGCGGTCACGAAGCTACCATCAACAAGAAAACGCCTGGAAGACACGGCTCGTGCCAGTTCGATCCAGCGTCGCAGCCGCAAAGCAAGACGATGCCTTCGAGGGGTTGCCCCGCCAAAGCGAAACGTCACTTCGGCCTCAGTGGAGATATGAAGTCCCTCGGGTAGCCGGCCGTCGTCACGAAAGTCGGGAATTGCCATCAGTACACCGGGCTCCGGATTCATCGTGGCGGCTGTCTGCGATTAAGGGCTCGCGGCCCACCGTACGGTCAGTCGGTCTGGACAGTCCCCTCGTTGGTCGCGCGATCCAGCCCTCGCCACCGACAAACAGCCCTGCTGGAAGTGCACGCCCGTTCATCATATCGGCCAACAGCTGATAAGGGTAGCCCGGCCAATGGCACTTCCTCAACCATTATCGAG
>CALCGM010000629.1 GCA_937900985.1 uncultured Planctomycetaceae bacterium
TCTACGAATACCACTGGGAGTGGAACTTCCCGGCCACCCCCACGCTGTTTGCCCTCCGCACCGACCGCTACAAGTTTGTCTTCCACCACGGCATCTGGGATATCGATGCCCTCTACGATCTCGAGACCGACCCCCACGAGCGACACAACCTGATCAGCGTGCCTGCCTACCAGCCGCAGGCAACACAGATGCGGGAGCAGCTGTTTCGCGAACTCGATGCCAGCGGAGCGCTCGCCATTCCTGTCCGTGTGCCGGCTGGCGAACGGCTCGACCAACGCAAGCTGCCCTAGCCACACGCCAATGCCCCACACGCAGCCCGCTCGACTGTTCTTCCTGCACATCCTTAAGACGGGTGGAACGTCGTTCTATCGCTTCCTGGAAAACAACTACGCCCGCAACGACTCAATCCGCGACGACCGCTTTGCCGAGCTGCATGACCTCAAGGTTGACCGCGAGGCTTTTCTAGCCCGGCTCGCCAGCCTCCGGCTGATCACCAAGCTGCATCTCGACTACTCGTTCGTGGCTGAGCTGAGGCAACGCGACCCGGCGGTGCGGGTGGTCACGCTGCTGCGGCAGCCCGTGCAGCGATGCTTCTCGATGATCGAACACTGGCGACGGGTTCCCGAAGTGCACATGGCCTCGCTCGATGCCGTCCGCCGCGAGCTCGTGCTCGACGCTCGCCGCATGCCGGCCGCCGACTTTGTGGAGAAGCATGCCGACCGGCTCTCCGACCATCAGACGAAGATGCTCGGCGGCGTCGCTGACCATGTGGCCGACCCGCCCCGCGAGGAGCTGCTGGCCGCCGCCCGCCGCAACCTGGCGGCGATTGACTACGTCGGGCTCACCGAACGCATGGCCGACACGGCCACCTGCCTGGCCTCGGCAATGGGCTTCTACAACTCGATCAACAGCCAGCGGCTCAACGTCACCCGCGACGACCGCCGGCTGACAGCAGCTGAGAAGGAGCAGATCCGCGGCCCCTTGGCTGCGCTCAACCGCTGCGACACCCTCCTCTACGCCGACGGCGAGCTGCGGTTTTGGCGGATGCTCAGCCGGTGGAAGCTGAAGCAGGCTCAGGCAGGCTCCGCTCAGACTGCCAGGCCGCTGGCCCTCGGCGAGACCTTCCGCTTGAGCATGGACGCCCCACTCATCGGCGACGGCTGGCACGAGCGAGAAGGCGGGCCGGAGCAGTCCTGCCGCTGGGCGGGGCCCGAGCGGCTCTCGTCTCTCTTCCTACCGGTCGCGCCGCATGGCCAGCTGGAGATCAGGATCACCGTCCTCTCCGTGATCAGCGACGAGGTGCTCACGGGCCTGCAGGTCCTGGTCGCCGGGCGGCCGGTGTCACACCGTGTCAGCCAGCAGGACCAGCGGCTCGTGATCACCGCCACCGCCGACCTGGCAGAAAGTTCCGACGACTGGCTCGACCTCACCCTCTGCTTCCCCACCACCCGCTCCGCCTTCGACGTGGCCGCCATCGACGACCACCGCCAGAAAACCATCGCGGTCGAAGCCGTCGAGCTCCAGCGGCTCAGCAGCGCAGCCTGATCACCACCAAAGCGGATTGAACGGGACAGGTCCGCGGGGGCCAAAGCGAATAGAACGGGACGGGTCCGCGGGTGCCAAAGCGGATTGAACGGGACGGGTCCGCGGGTGCCAAAGCGGATTGAACGGGACGGGTCCTCGGGGGCCGAAGGCCCCTCGGCAACGCCGAGGCCGCTCTGCGGCCCGTGGACCCGTCCCGCTTGCACGCCGCCCCGGCCGCAGGCCGCCGCACTCGCTTTACGCCTGCGAAGCCATCCTGGCCTTCGCAGGCTAGAGCGACCCGTCAAAAAGCCAAGGTTTTTGACGGCCGCAGGCCGCCGCTCCTGCGGCGGACAGGCCGTCCTTAAAAACGTAAGCGAGGGGTGAGCC
>CALCGM010000630.1 GCA_937900985.1 uncultured Planctomycetaceae bacterium
CGGCGGTCGCATCAACTCGACTCACAGACACGCTCTCATAGCCGGGGCGGGTGACTGGCGAGTCACGACCGATAACTTCACCGTCCGCATACAGGGCGATGCCTTGAACGGCGAGGCCTTCGAGGCAGCGCTGGCTCGGCTCCGCCAAGAAGACCTGTGGCAGGACGCGCAACTCTGGGCCGGGATCGCCGCAGGCCTGCCGGGCTACCGCTTGAGCAAGTTCCAGCCCCTGATGCCCCCCTGGGTCGAGCGAGAGGTGATCAGCCGCTACCTGCTCGACGTCCCCGGCACCCAGCGGTGGCTGGACATGTCCCCAACCCCGTAGACACCAATCGAGGCTGATCTGGCCTTGCCGGCCCACAGAACATTGCTGAAAGACCCTTTCTGCCGGCTGGATGCGGCACCAAGAACGCAACCAGCGGCCTCGCAGCGCGGACGAGAAATGTCCAGCAGCATGCGTCTGCTTTGCTCACGGAAGTTCGGAAAGGAGCTGCGTGGCCCCGTAGACCTTGTCGAGGGCCTCGAGGATGGCCCGCACATCCACCGACACCGCCCGGCTCTGCTCATCGGCATAGACATACGACGCTGAGAGCGACTGGATGTTGCCGTCGAAGATCAGGCCGACCAGTTCACCCTCCCGGTTGACCACCGGGCTTCCCGAGTTGCCTCCAATGATGTCGGCGGTGCACACGAAGTTCATCGGCGTGGCTGGGTCGAGCCGCTCACGGGCAGCGTGCCACGACTCGGGCAGCGCGAAGTCTTGCTGCGGCCCCTCAGCAGTGCGATGCGACTCTTCATGGGCAAACGCCCCTTCGATCGTGGTGAACGGCGGCACCCTCTGCCCCTGCTCCTGATACCCGGCGATCGTGCCAAAGGCCAGCCGCAGGGTGAACGTGGCATCGGGATACTCCGAGGTGCCCCGCACGGCAAACCGCGCCTTCATCATCGCATCCGCGGCCTGGCGGTCTTGCTCGGCGAGCTCATCGCCCAGCTTCCGCACACGCCGCTCTTCAGGATCGACAAGGAGCGCCAGCCGAATCAGCGGGTCGGCGCTCGCAGCCACTGCCTGCTGCCCACCTTCGACGAGCGTTTTTCGCACCTCGACATCGCCAAGCCCGGTGCCCGCGATCAGCTCAGCCGCTCGGTCGGCCGGCGAACGCCCAGCCAGAATCCGCGTGCAGAGCGGGTCGTCTGCCCCACGCCGCTCGAGCAGCTGCCCGAGCGAGTCGGCCAGCAGGGCTGTTTCCAGATCCGGGTAGATCGGCGCCTTGGAATAGAGCCCGAGCAGCAGCGACTCGCGGCCCGCATCCGCAAACTCCGGCAGCCGCTCCCCCGACGGCTTGGCGTCTTCCTCAGCCAGCTGCACGATTCGCTGGGCGAGGCTGAAGAGTCGCGATGCAATCGGCAGGCCACTTTCTTGGAGGGCCGTCCGCGCCATCGCATTGGCCCGCGCGGCATCCCAGGCCGCCAGCAAGGGCCGTAGTTCAGGATCGCTCCCGAGGGCCGTCAGCAGCTGGCTTTCATCGACCAGCTTCCCCTCAAGGATGCCAGGCGACTGCAGCGCCGCCAGCGCCCCCAGCCGGGCCTTGCGGCCGTTTTGCGTGCCAAACAGGCTGTTGCGGGCCCGGCGGGCTGCCTCCGGGCCGTCGAGGGAAAACTGCTGCAGGAGCACCTCGCGGCGGCGGATCAGGTCGAGCTGATGCGGCAGCTGATGATCGCGAATCTCGCGCAGGGCATCGACCGAAAGCAGCCGCTGCGTGCGGCCCGGGTTGCCCGACACAAACACCAGGTCGCCCGCCTCGGCCCCCTCGCGAGCCACCCGGAGAAAGGTGTCGATCTCCGCCGGCGTGCCATCCTCCCAGACGCGGAAGATGCAGGCGTCGAGGTCATACCGCGGATACTCAAAGTTGTCGGCGTCGCCGCCGAAGAAGGCGATCGCCCGCTCCGGTGCCCAGACCAGCCGCACATCGGTAAAGCGGCGGTAGCGGTAGAGGTGGTAGAGGTTGCCGCCATAGAGGGCCACCACATCGCACCGCAGCCCCGTGGCCTCCTTCTCCCGGCTCTCAATCTCCGCGATCCGGGCCCGCCGTGCATCGAGGGCCTCTTCCGGCGACATGCCATCGGTGACAGCGGCCTTCACCTCCTCCGTCACGTTTTCAATCGAGATCAGCTGATTGAGCTCGAGATCGGGAGCCTGCAGCTCCTCAGCGGGAGTTCGCGCGAGAAAGCCCTCGCTGAAGAGGTCGCGGTCGGCCGTCGACAGCTTGCCCAGCGTGTCGGCACCCACATGATGATTGGTGAGCACCAGGCCGGTGGGGGAGATGAACGAGGCCGAGCCCCCGTTGTTAAACCGCACGCTCGCCAGCCGCAGGTTGTCGGCCCACCGCTCGCTCGGCTCGAAGCCGTGCCGTTCCTTGAGCAGCCCCCGAGGCAGATCGTTGAAGAGCCACATGCCCTCATCGGCCGAGGCGATCGAGAGCCCCTGCGCCGAAACCACCACCAGCCCCCACACCGCGATCGCGATTCCGCGTCGTCCCATCACAGGCTCCCAAGAGAAAAACGGGCCGCTCACAGCGACCGTAGATAGGCCACCAGGTCGGCCACCTCAGCGGCAGCAAGCTCCGCACGCCCGAGCACCTGATCCGGTGCATGGTACTTCGTGAGCACCTCGTCCAAAGACTTCGCCTTACCGGTGTGCAGAAACCGCGTCTTGCGGTGCAGCCCCAGCAGCGAAGGCGGGCTAAAGCCTTCGTAGCGATCCGAGCGACGGGCCAGCCCCACGTCGTAGAGGCCGTCGCTGGTGAAGCGGCTATCGGTATGACACTCCGTGCAGCCGGCCCGTTCGCTGGCAAACAGCCTCTGCCCCCGCTCGGCTGCCGCAGAGAGCGATCCGTCGGGCTCCCGATACGGACTCGGCGGTGGCTCGAGCGTGCGGAGGTAGGCCGCGAGCGTCTGCACGTCCTCGGCAGACGGCTCTGGGCCCTGCATCGTGTCGACGAGCGACTTGGCCAGCGACGCATCGAAGTCGTTTTGCCAGCCGTGCCATGTCCAGGGACCGGTCTCTGCCACGCCGTAGAGCGGCAGCACCGTCTTGTAGCTGCCGGTCGAGCCGTCGTTGAGCGTGTCGAAGGTGACGGTGTTGCCGCCGCCTTCGTAGTGGCAGGTGTGGCAGCTGTACCACTGATCGAGGCTGCGGCCGGCATCGAAGAAAATCGCCTCCCCCTGCCGCACGAGCGCCGCTTCAGCCGTTGGGCCCGCGGCCGCCAGCGGCACCTCGCCGACCAGGGCAAACCGATCGAGGTCGACCACCTGCAGGCTGTCGCGGAGCCTGTTGGCCACATAGGCCCGCCGCCCCGGCTCATCGACGGCGATGCCCAGCGGACGGCCGCCGAGATCCAGCCGAGAAAACCGCGACGCATCCGCCGCCAGCCCCCGGTCCATCACCTCCAGGCCACTGATCTGGGTGTAGGGAATCGCATCGCCCCGCTCGCCCGGCTCGTGCAGCCGCAGCAGCTCGTGGGTTCCCCCAGCGGTGACCAGCAAGGTCGCGCCACCATCGATCGCAGCCAGGCCCCGCACATCGCCAACCGCCCGCCCCGACACATCCAGCGTCAGCCCGGCCAGCTCTCCCGCCGCATCGCCGGCGTCGAGCGAGAGCCGCCCCACTCGGCTGCCGGTCACCCAGCCACGGCGGATGTTGCCACGCGATGGATGACTGCCACCGTCGTAGGTCCAGGGAAACCAGATCGTGCGGCCATCGGCAGCAAAACCGGGCTGGCCCACGTTGAGCCCCTTGAAGGGATGCCGCGACACCACCTCGGCAGCGGCAGTGTCAACGATGACGACCCCACTCTCCGCCGAGCAGGTGACCGCGGCCGTGCGACCATCCGCAGCACATGCCACGAATCGCGGCAGCCGTCCCACCACGACCTCCGCCCGCACCGCCGGCTTCGCGAGATCCACAATCGCCACGCGATCCACAGCCGAGAGGGCCACGCAGGCGGTCATGCCGTCGGCCGACACATCGAGGCCCGCCGGCTCAAGCCCCAGGTGCAGCCGCCCGGTTTCCACGAGCCTGTCGCCGGTAAGCGACACGATCACGAGATCGCCGCCGATCAGCGTGGTGGCGACCACACGATCCGACCCGAGGGCAGCAACCCAGGCAGGCTCGTCGCCAATCATCAGTTCATCAAGCACCACGCCGGCGGCGGGATCAACAAGCGAGAGCGTGCCGGCGTCGGCATTGGCAGTGACCACCCGCTCCCCACCAGCCACCAGTGCCACAGCAACCGGCGAGCGAAACGCAGCCGGTGACACCGGCTGAGGCTCGGCAGCGAGACTGTCCGCGAGCGAAGCAGTCATGCTCAGCCAAACGGCCACGAACACCACCCAGCGTTGTCCCGACAACCCTCGCTCGCTCTGTCTCATGCTGCCTTCTCTCTGCTGAAAGTCGTCGCTGGTTAACGGCGGGCCCAGGCTTCGCCGGGGCCGCTGGCAAGCCGCTGCCACCCAGCCCGCTCCGGGCCTGCCGACGGGCCTGCCTGCCGGCTCCGCCAGCTGCGGTATTCTCAGTCTGGCGTGGCTGCGGTTTCGGCTGCAACCGCAGCCGCAGAGAATGCCCACCCGCCGCTGCCCTTCCTTCCCCGCCCTGCCACAGCCAAAGCGACCCGCGATGCCACCTCCAGACTCCAGCCAGCCCTCCGACCAGACGCCGCATGCCGAGGCAGACGCCTCCCAGACACTCCTGGTGACCAAGCGATTTCGCGTCGTTCGCGTCGACGAGAGCTGCCGCGACGGCACACTCCGCACCCGCGAGATTGTGGAGCATCCCGGCAGCGTGCTGATCGTGCCCCTGCTGGCGGACGATCAGATCTGCCTGATCCGCAACGTTCGCAGGGCAGTCGTCGCCACGCTCTGGGAACTGCCCGCCGGCACCCTCGACCGGGAGGAGCCGATCGCCGCAGCGGCCCGCCGTGAGCTCGAAGAAGAGACAGGCTACCGAGCAGGCTCCCTTGAGGAGGTTCCGGGGCTCTGGATGTCGCCCGGCATTCTCCGCGAGCGGATGCATGTCTTCGTGGCCCGCGGCCTCACCCCAGGCCCCCAGGCGCTCGAACCCGGCGAAACCATCGACACGCATGTGGTCGCCTGGAGCGAGGCCGTCGCGATGTGCCTCGACGGCCGCATCGACGACGCCAAGACCGTGGCGGCGATTCTCCGCCTCGAGGCCCAGCGGCATCGGCGCGGCTGATCACCGCGGCCGCGGCCGCACTGGCTCATCACATCAGCTGACGATCCAGATGGTTCAACAGCACATGCAGGGCGCTTCGATTCTCACCGCCGTGCGGAACGATCAGGTCTGCATGCTGCTTGCTCGGCTCGATGAACTGAAAAAACATCGGCCGCACCGTTGCGTCGTATTGCTGCAACACCGAGTCGAGGCTCCGCTGCCGTTCCACCATGTCGCGACGCAGCCGGCGGGCCAGGCAGACGTCCATCGGCACATCGACGTAGATCTTGAGGTCGAGCAGTTCCCGCAGCTCGGGAATGTGCAGGATCAGGATTCCCTCCAGGATCAGCACGCGAGCAGGCTCTAAGCGATCGGTCTGGGCATGCCGGTTGTGCTGGCCATAGTCGTATCGCGGAACCTCGACGGCCTCCCCACGCCGCAGCGCTGCGAGATGCTCAATCAGCAGCTCATGCTCGATGGCCGCGGGATGGTCGTAGTTGATGCTCTCGCGGTCTGCGAAGGGCAGATCATCTCGCCGACGGTAGTAGCTGTCTTCGTTGAGGATCGCGACATCCGACGAACTCCGCGTCGTTCGCAGGCGATCGTTGAGCTGGCGGGCCAGCCGACTCTTGCCTGCCCCAGATGCCCCGGCGATCCCGATGATGGTGTGAACGTGTGGCATCTCAATCTCGCCGATTAGAGGTATCGCACCGCCAGCACGCCGCAGACGACCAGCACCGCGCCAAAGGCCCGGCCGGGGGTGATTTCCAGGCGGGCGAGGTCCATCCAGCCAAAGTGGTCGAGGAGCAGCGAGCAGACCACCTGCCCGGCGACCACAGCGGCAATAAACGCTGCTGAGCCGAGCTTCGGGGTGAGGAATGCCCCGGACAGCACGATCAACGCCCCCAGGGGGCCACCGATCCAGTTCCACCAGGGGGCCGACCGGATCGCGGCGGCGGACGGAAACGGTGGCCGGATCACGAGCATGACGGCTGCCGCGGTGATGATCGTGCCGCAGATCGAGAAAAACGTCGCATAGCGAACGTCGGAGAGGTTGCCTCGCAGGGAGGCATTGGCTGCGGCCTGCACCGCGATACAGGCTCCAGCGGCAGCGGCGAGGAGAATCCAGAGCATGTGCGGCAGGGTCCTTCAGCAAACGGCAAAGATGGCATGAACGCCGCGGCAGAATACCGACAAGCGGCGTGGGCATCACAGAATCTTCATGCCAAACCCTCGTTTCTACGAAGAACCCCGGGCCTCAACCAACTGCCGATCCCGCCCAAAACTCGCTATCCTGGTGGCTCTTCGGTCTCTGC
>CALCGM010000631.1 GCA_937900985.1 uncultured Planctomycetaceae bacterium
CAGGATGGCGAAGCGAACGCTCGGCTCATCGGCCTGGGCTCACCCCGAGCGACCCCACCAAAGCACACCGCACGTCCAAGCGAGCGAGGGCCTCAGCGTGCGGGCGGCTGCCGGAGAACCGTCAGGGGTGGGCCATCGAGCCTCAGCGTGTGGTCGCTGCGGAAGGCGGCAAACTGCCGGTCGATCGCTTCCTGAGCTTCCATCGTGGCAGCGCCAAAGCGGATCGCTTGGGCCATCGCCTCTTCATCCACCACGCCCAAGACTTTGATCGCGTTGATCGCCTGGCCCACTCGCGGGTCGGCGGCAATCCGTTCCTCCAGCCCTGGCCTCGGCTGCGTGGCGTCGATCTGTTGCCGTCCTCGCCAGACCGTTCCCCAGCTGCCATCGGCCAGCCGCACTTCAAAAGCGCTCTCGACATTCACGACGCCCTGCTCAGGTTTTGTCTGCACACGGGTCGCCCGAAAACGGCCCTCGCTGCCGGCCTGGCTGCGGGCCGACACGAGCCAGCGATCGGCGGCCGGCGGCTGCTGTCGGCCACCGCCGCCACCAAACAGATCGAGCAGCCCGCCGACATCGCCCTTGAGCATGTCGGTCACCACCGGGAGCAGGGCTTCGATGGTCACCTCCTGGTCCGACCGCACGACGATGTCGCCCGTGCCTTGAAAGCTGACCGGGGCCCCGTAGGCATCCTGCAGCAGGGCGACGCGGGCTCGCCACTGGTCGTCGTCTTGCGGGAGCGGTGGCAGCCGGTCGGCGAGCGATGGCGGTGGCTGCGAGGTGTCGACACCACGATCGGCCAGGGTTTCTGCCAGTCTCCGCTGCGGCATCGTCTCCACGTTGTCGATGCCCTCATGCCAGCCCCACTGCACCAGCATTCGCCAGGCAGGCTCTGCTGGCTCCACCCCTCGCACCCGGGTGCCGTCGAGCGGAAGCAACACAAAGGCCGACTGCGGCATCACGTCGGCGTCGAGCAGACCACGCACCCGCAGCTGCTCTCGCCGCAAAAACGCACACAAGCTTTCATCGTAGGTGCCCGCCGGAGCCGCCAGCATGCCCTCGATCCTCTCGCCCAGCTGCTCAACCGCACGTCGTGTCTCGCCGGCCTCCGTTGCAGCAGCCTCGCGAGCCAGCCCCGGCTCCGCATCGGCAAGCCACGCCCGCCGCACCGCAACGAGCAAAGAGCCGTCGGCCTGCTGGCTGAGGACGCTGCCGCGAACAACCCCGCCGCCGCCGACCCGCACCAGGTCGGTGCCGGCGGCCTCCGCGAAACCTGCCGCTGCCACCGCGGCTGAAGCCAGCACGGCCCGACACCATCCAGACACACCCCACGCCTGTCCATTCATGTCACGACCTCCTCCACCACCGGGGTTCTCAGCGGCTGCCGTTCGCGGGCAGGAGAACTGCATGCCAGCCGGCACGCCGGGCGGCGGCAACATCGAGCTCGGGATTGTCACCAAACATCACGAGCTCATTCGACTTCATTCCCAGCCGCCTTTCAACGGCGCGAAAGAAAGCGGCCGCGGGCTTTCGCCAGCCGAGTTCGGATGAGGGAAAGACATGGGCTGCCTGCATGAGCGGCTCCACCGCTGCAGCCACCTCGAAGAGACGCTCGTCGAAGTTGCTCGCGAGGGCCACCTGCAGGCCCGCGTCGAGTGCCGCTGCCACCAGCTCGGGCCCATGGGCGGTGGCCTGCCAGGCGGAGGGGAGGGCAAAGTGCTGCCAGAGATCCTCAAAAATGGCGTCGCTCGTGTCGGCGTCGGCCAGCCCGGCAAAGACATCCCTGACGATGCCCTGCCACCGCTGGTGCTCCCGCTGCCGGCTGGTGGCATGCGCGGGCTGCACGGCGGCATCGATCGCCTCCTGCTGCTTCCAGGCCGACCCAAAGCGGGACGTCAGTTCTGTCACGGCGACCTCAATGCCCTGCCGGCGAGCTGCCTGCTGGTAGGCAACCGCCACACTGGGGCTCGGGTCGACGAGCGTGCCGACGACATCAAAGACCGCCGCCTTCACACCCAGCGGAAAGAGGCTGGCCTCCGCTTCAGCCACGCCCGCGTGGCCGTGGGCAGCACTGCCCACCAAGCCACGCGGCTCACCGACTGCTTCTACGAGGCGATGAGGCATGGCGGAGATGCTCGCTGCTGCTAGCGTCGGGGAATGAATCCAAGATCGAGGCCAAACACAAACGTGATCAAGCCGAGGAGCATGAACAGCCCGAGGTAGCTCAGAGCGATCACAACCCGCTCGCTCGGCGGACGCCCTGTGATCAGTTCATACGCCAAAAACACCATATGCCCGCCGTCGAGAACGGGGATGGGCAGGAAGTTGACCACCGCCAGATTCGCACTGAGCATCGTCAAAAACAGGAGAAACCGGCCGAAGCCCTCCTCGGCCGATTTGCCGGCCTGCTGGGCAATCGCGATCGGGCCGCCGAGCAGCCGTGGGCTGATCTCGCTTTTGGTCACCTTCTGCAGGAACCGGTAGACGCCCAGCAGCTCTTCGAGCGTGCGGCCGCCGCCCCGCGAGAGGGCTGCCGACCAGGAGCCGGCCTTCACCATGCGGTAGACGGGATCAAACATCAGCCCACGCTCGATGAGAAAGCGGTCGGTGGCATCGGCCGGCGTGAGCGTGACCTCACGAACCTCACCATCCGCTCCCTCGATCGCAAGGGCCAGCTGCGTGTCGAGCCGCACCACCTGCAAAAGGGCTTCCACGTAGGGCCAGTTGTTGTTCTCGCTGGTGATCTCGATGCCGTCGTCGGCCATCTCCCCTGAGGAGGTAAACGCAGCCCGCACCACGCGGTCACCCGGCTGAATACCGGCCGCGGCGGCGACTCCCTCCGCTTCCACTGCGGCCACAACCGGCAGCACATCAATCGCCACACCGAGCGAAGACACAGCGACGGGAGACGATGGCCATCTCGCTTCCTCAAGCCAGGTGACCTTCCGCGGTGTGAGCACGATCTCTTCGGCGGCTGCCTCATCGCCGTCGCGGAAGACGGTCAACGTGATCTCGGAGCCAGCCTTCGACCGCAGCCGATCATCCAGGCTCAGCGGATCACCCGCATCCTCCCCGTCGATTTTGGCAATCACATCCCCTTCACGAATCCCCGCTGCTGCCGCGGGCGATTCCTTCTGGAGAGCCCGCACGACGCCGCCCGACATCGCCATGCCCAGCACACGGCGGGGCAGCGGCGGAACCCGAACCTCAAGGGTTTTCTCGCCCGCCTGGCCGTCTGCCTCGGAAGCCTTCCGAGACACCGTGAGCACCGCGTCGCTTCCGGGATTCGCTGAGAGGGCTGCCACGATCTCGGCGTAGCTGGCCACGTCCTGGCCATCGACCGCCACGATCCGGTCACCCGCTTCCAGCGGTGGATCCGCCGTGGCGAGGGCTCCGGGCATCACATCCCTCGCGTCTGCGGGGAGCGGCGTGGGGAGGGTTGTGGAATAGGGGCTGCTCACGCCGACTGACGGGATGCCCAGATCGGTATCGGGAGAGAGCGTGAGTGTGCGAACCACGCCATCGGACGGCCGCTCCACCCGAAACTCCACGCCCGACTCGACATCGCCGAGGGTCACTGCCCGCTGCAAGTCGGTGAAGATTGGGTCGTTGATCGCACCCACGCCCACAATCTCGTCGCCCGTCCGGATGCCCTCCTTCCAGGCGGCCGCCCCCGGCCGCACGCTGGAGACACCACAGGTCAGCTCACGGATTCCCCAGTGGTACGCGACCGTCGCCATCACCACCGCGAAGATCACATTCATCACGACACCCGCCGAGATGATCGCCATCCGCTCCGGCACCGTTTGGGCTGGATAGCTGCGGGGATCCCATTCGTGCTCGCCGTTGCTCGTCGGCTCCGGCGGCAGATCACCCGAGGCCCGCGCCCGCTCCGCCTCATGGCCTGCCGCACCGGGATTGTCGTCCTGGCCGAGCATCTTCACATAGCCGCCCAGCGGCAGAATGCCGATGCCGTATTCAGTCTCCCCCCACTGCACCTTGGCGAGCTTCATGCCACCGATGTCGAAGCCGATGTAAAACTTCTCGCACTTCACACCGCAGGCCTTGGCCACCAGGAAGTGGCCCAGCTCGTGCACGAAGATCACGAAGCCCAGCCCCGCAGCCACCTGCAGGATCACTCCCCAGCTCGAAGGCTGGATGATCCACTCCAGCCAGGTTTCGGCAAACAACACGCCGCCGCCTGTGATCAGGGAGGAAAAGACTCCAAGCATCGCTACGCCACTCATTGGCACTCCAAACGGATTCAACTGTGATCAACTCTCGGTGATTGGATTCAGCAGGAGACCTGTCGCTCGATCCAGGCCGCTGCTTCGCGGCGTGCCCAGGCATCGACCGCGAGGATGTCGTCGAGCGACGGATCCGCCTGATAGGGATGCTCGTCGAGCATCGCCCGTGTCAGCTGCGGAATCGCCGTGAAAGGGATGCCGCCACTGAGAAAATGCTCCACCGCCACCTCGTTGGCCGCATTGAGCACAGCGCCTGCGGTGCCTCCGCGGGCTGCGGCCTCGCGGCCAAGCGCAAGCGCGGGAAACCGCTGGAGGTCGGGCGGCTCAAAGCTCAGCTGCATCGCAGCGGTCCAGTCGAGCCGCCGAGCCGGCCCATCAAACCGCTGCGGGTCGTCGAGCGCCAGCTGGATCGGCAGCTTCATGTCGGGTGGACTCAGCTGGGCCATCACCGAGCCGTCCACAAACTCCACCATCGAGTGCACGATCGACTGTGGATGCACCACCACGTCGATCTGCTCGGCGGGGATGTCAAACAGCCAGCGAGCCTCGATCAGTTCCAGCGCCTTGTTCATCATCGTGGCCGAGTCGATGGTGATCTTGGGGCCCATCGACCAGGTGGGGTGGGCGAGCGCCTGCTCCGGCGTGACCGACGCGAACTGTTCGGCAGCCAGCGTGCGGAAGGGGCCACCGCTGGCTGTCAGCAGCAGGCGACGCACCTCGTGCGAGCCGCCTGCCCGCAGGGCCTGCATGATCGCCGAGTGCTCGCTGTCGACCGGCAGGATGGAGGCACCGGTGCGGGCGGCAAGCTGCATCACTAGCGGCCCGGCCATCACGAGCGTCTCTTTGTTGGCCAGGGCAACCGTCTTGGCGGCCTCGAGGGCGGCCCAGGTGCTCGCCAGCCCCGCAGCCCCCACGATCGCCGAGACCACGCGGTCGATCTCGGGAGCCTGCACAAGTTCGCAGAGCGCCTCCTGGCCGACCGCCAGCCGCGTGTCTGCAGGAAGGTCGTGGAGCACTTCATCGGCCGCAGCCTGCTCGTCGGTGACGACCACCCAGGCGGGCTGCACCGCTTTGGCCTGCTGGACCAGCGTCTCGGTGCTGCGACAGGCGGCCAGCAGCCAGGGGCGAAGCCGGCCCGCCGAGGCAGCAGCCACCTCGAGCGTGCTCCTGCCGATGCTGCCGGTGGAGCCGAGAATCGCGACCTGCAGCGGCCGGGAATGGCCTGCAGGCTCATGCGGGGCTGCCGACCGCCGGGCATCGTCGGCGATCACATGGGCATCGGGCATGGCGGGGTCGTGGAGAGATGGCGAGGGGAAGACGGCGGTCCGAAGCGATCCCGCACGGCCCAGGAGCCTCCGCCGTTTTCCAGCGTCGCTTCCGAGAAAAGTGTACGGCACAGCCGCAGGCCATACCACACGACCTTCCCGACCACCGGCATCGCGGCCCAGGCCGGAGCCCGCGTTCTCGACGGGGCCGATGGTTTGTCGCACCGCTTCGGCCGACATAGGATGAACGGGTTTGCCGAAAAACGCCTGGAATTTTCATGTCGAAGAAAAAAAATGAGCTGCCGAAGCGAGCGAACGACCGCAAAAGCGGGGGAACCAGCTCGATCGTCTGGTATCTGATCGCCGCAGCCGCGGCCGGCCTGTTTGCAGTGAGCCTGTTTACGGCCAGCGGCCAGGTCGACCTTTCCTACAGCGAGCTCGAGCAGCTGATCCGGGCGACGGGCGAGGCCGGCGATTCCGGCAGCATCGACGTCGTGCGGGAAGATGGCGAGATCCGCCGCACCTACCGTTTCCGCGGCCTCGAGGATGTTGTGATCGGGGCCTACGAGGTCACGGGCACCGTGATCGTGCAGGTGGCCGACGAAGCCGCGGGCGACGGAGCAGAACGGTTCGTCGACTCCAGCGAGGCGGATGCCCAGGAGGAGCCGGTCGCGCCGATCGGCGGCGC
>CALCGM010000632.1 GCA_937900985.1 uncultured Planctomycetaceae bacterium
ATCCGCCAGCTCCGGGACCCATCATGCCAGGGCCCATCATGCCCGATCCCATGCCAGAGCTCATCTCGTCCATCTCAGAACCCATCATGCCAGAGCCCATGCCAGAGCCCATCATGCCCCGACCGGGCCCACGCATCGAGCCTTGACCGCGATCACCGGGCTGCTGACGGCCTCGTTGTCCGCTACGTCGGCTCGAACGAGGATCATCTTCGCTTTTCCCACCAGGCTCACCCTCCTCGGAGAGCCCCATGCCAGGCCCACGCATCCCGCCAGGGCCCATGCCCCGCATGCCCATGCCCATCGGCCCCATGCCGGCCATGCCTGAGCCCGAGCCCATCATGCCGCCTGGGCCACCAAAGCCGCCTCGCCCCCCGCCAGCGGAGAGAAAATCCCGTTCAAAGGCCCGCTCATCAGCGAGAGCCACATCGGACGCGAGGGTCTCGATCGCCAAGGCTTCCACGATGGCGACCGCCTCAGCCACATCGATTGCAGACCCAGCGTCCGCCGTGGTGCCGAGTGCGTAGGCAGCCCGCACACGCAGATCAAGGCCCCGAGACTGATCGGCGAGCACCTCAAACACCCTCGCTGCCACGCCAGGCGAAGCCTTAGGCATCACCTGCGGCAGCAGCCGAAGCACCTGCGAAGCGAGCCACTCCGCAGCGAGCTGCTCCGAAGGTGATTCATTCTCCTGCTTCTCAAACGACGCCATCAACGCCGGCTCCGCCGCAGGCAGCATGGCTGCCAAGATCGCCGGATCCGAACGATTCGCCGCCCGGGAAAGATGCTGCGAGAGGCCAATCATCGCCCCCACTCGCAGCGAGAGCGGCATGGAGGTATCGGCAGCGACCGTCGCCAGCGGCTGCAGGGCCTCAGGCCAGAGGCCGCCCGACTTCGCCTCGAGTTCGCCAATCAGCAGGATGGCGTTGAACCGCACCCCCATCCCGAGCGTGTCATCGGCCACAAGCCGCTGCATGCCTTGGGTCACGAGCCGATTCGCGGCATTCTGGATGTCGTCGGTGGCAAAGCTTCCCAGGATGCGACTTCGCATCCGGTCGCGAACTTCATCGAGATCGCCCTGATTGTCCGGCATCGTGAACTGCGGAAACACGACCTCTTCCAGGTAGGTCGACGCCGCAGCATCGAGCCCTCCACCGCCCTTCATCGCGGTCAGAAAGTCGCGGGTTTCCGGAGCCGCCTCCACCTGTTTCCACGAGGAGTATTTTGGCTCCTGGGCAGACGCCAGGGTTACCACGCCGCCAGCCATCGCCACGGCACACAGCGCCGCACCGCAGAGCCCTGAAAACGATCGCATCGTTGGCCTCATGTCGTGTGTCATGTCAGGGGGTCTCTCCGGAGCCAAAGCCTCCACCACCGTAGCCTCCAGGGCTACTCCCACCGCCACCGAACGGGCTGCTCCCGCCACCGCCAAAGGGACTGCTCGAACCACCGCCAAACGGAGACGAGCCTCCGCCCGGCCGGAATCCCGGCGGTCCGAAGCCCGGCGGCCCTCGCTGTGGGCCATTCTCACCCCGCGGATCCTGGTCTCCGCCGAGGGTGGGAAGATACTGCGTGGCTTTCCGCTCGGTGTCGGCGGCAGAGACCACATCAAGACTTCCATCGGGCCGCATAAAGAGCATGTCGAGGGGCTCGGGCACGCGACTCTCTTTGTCGCGTCGCCTTTCGTCAGGCTTCTCCTGCGTTCCGATCACATCGACGAGCATGCTGTCGGTGGTGATCGGCTCGCCCTGCGTGCCGCGATCCCTCACGTTGCCATCCTGCTCGGCGACATTGGCCATGCCCCCGCGATCGAGACTGACCGCCCGCAACGAGAAGTTACCGGTCTCTGGATGTGGACCGAGCACGAGGGCCTCCACCAGCCCGCGGACCTTGCGAGCGTCGGCTCGGTCGAGCGTGCGGGCAAGCAGCAGCGACTGCTGGGGAACCCGCACTGCTTCCGATGGCTCGCTCGGCTCCGAGGCCAGTTTTGTCGGCGTGGCCACATCTTCACTGGCGAGATACTGCGGATGCAGCTTGATGTTCGGGTTCCAGAGGGAAACCCGCACGCGGTAGCGGTAGGTCTTGCCGGGCTCCACATCGGTGTCGATGAAGCGAAACAGGCGATACTCGACCGGCGCAGGCTGCATGAACATCTGGTTGTCGCCCATCATCATCTCGTTGCCCTCATCTTCGCCTTCCTCGGTGAAGATCGAGCCACCGCCCATACCGCCCCCCTCCATGCCTGGGCCCATGCTGGAGCCCATGCCCCGCATCCCGCTGCCCGAAGAGCCCATCATGCGGCCGGGCCCCATGCTCGACCCCATCGACGAGCCCATGCTTGACCCCATCGACGAGCCCATGCTTGACCCCATCGACGAGCCCATGCCGTAGCCCATGCTGGAGCCAGATCCCATCATGCCGGAGCCCATCATGCCTGGGCCCATGCCACCTCGCATGCCCATGCCACCGCCCTCCGACCCACGGCCCATGGCAGCCCCCATCGCCCGCTGCTCATCCCGCCGCTTCTCCAGGAAGCCCTGAAACCATGGGTGAACCGCCTCGGCACCCCACGAGCCGTCGAGCCGCCTGGGCAGGGGCATGTTGTAGGCGAAGGGAGACACCATCTGCTGGCTGCGGCCAAGCTCGGGCACGTCATACGGCGAGAGCAGGCAGTCCTGGGGAAGCAGCTCCTGCGACGGGCTCCACTCGCGAGAAGCCTTGTCGGCTGCCGCTTTCGTGTCGATCCGCTGCCAGTTGAGGCTGCCGCTGCCGTCATCCTCAGCCCGTTCCACCAGAAAAATGTCCCACTTCGGCGAATCGCGTTCCGGCTCGCGGTAGCTCGACTGCCCATAACGGACTTCGTATTCGGTCATCTGCTTGCCGTACGGCACGAGGCCCGTGACCACGACAAACGGGACCACTGTGCCGGGGGTGCGATCTGGCCCACGGCCAAAGCCCATGCCTGGAGGGCCAAAGCCACCGCGGCCCATGCCGCGAGGGCCCATGCCACCGAAGCCGCCCGGAAACCCTCCGATGCCACCCTCTTCACCGAAGCCTTCGCCCGAGCCATCGTCCCCACCGAAATCCCCGTCGCCCTCGATGCCTTCCTCCATGCCGCCGGCGTCTTCGCCGAAACCAGCGTCCTCACCAAATCCCTGCGGCCCGAGACCCATAGGCCCCATCCCGGCACCGGGAAAGCCGCCAGGCATGCCTGGCCGGCCAAAGCTGCCGGGTTTCGGCAGCACGGCCACTCCCGCCGCCACGTGCAGATCCTCAACGGGAAACACATCGGGCTTCGTTCGCTTCTCAAACGCGTTGAACAGCGGCTTGTCGAGCAGCGCAAAATCCGCGGGCGGGGCGACGGTCGGCTTGCTCCAGGCAGCGAGCTGTCCGGTGACTTTGCCGACATCGCCTGACGATTTCTTGTCCTCCGGCAGAGGCGTCGACTGCCGCACATGCTGCTCCGCGGAATCGGCCTGCGACCGGATCGCTGTGGGCAGCATGTCGGACGTCGGCCGCTTGGTCAGGATCGACGAAACGCCCCCCCACATCAGCCAGCCGCCGATCAGCGCGATCACCAAGAAGCCCAGCTTCTCGCCGTGCTGCAGAAACAGACCGCCAATGCCACCGCCACCCGAGCGGCCGATTGCTGAAGGCATCTTCATGACACGTCTCCTTCTGAGAGCGGATCGTCTTCCGTGTTCGCTGGCCCCACGCCACCGTCGAGAGGCAGATCGTCGAGCGGCTGGGGAATCTCGTCGTCAGCAAGGCCGACAACCTCTGGCTCTGGCTTGGCCACGATCGCGATGGTTCCACGGATTTCGACGTCGAGGTCGTTGGGACGCCCACCGTCATCGCCGCCGCCCATCCCCATGCCCATCATGCCCTCACTGCCGCCCATGCTCGATGACATGCGACCACCCATCGAGCCACCGCCGGATCCTCTCCCCGAACGTGCCGGGCCCATGCCACCCATGCCACTAGAACCCATCCCCTCACCGCCACCACCGACGCCCGCGGCATCAGGGTTGATCCGTACTTGCCGCACGTCGATCGGTACCGGAGCCTGCGTAGCCAGCTCAACCAAGAAATCATCGAGTCTCTGTTCGCTGATGCGAATCCTCAGCATGAAGGGCATCAGCCGCAGCATCCGGTTGGTGGGCGAG
>CALCGM010000633.1 GCA_937900985.1 uncultured Planctomycetaceae bacterium
GCAGGCTCTCCAGCATCCGTTTGATCTCGTCGTTCTCCTCCGTCCAGTCGGCCAGCAGCGGAATCACCCGGTTTTCCTGGATGAGGTTCTTGACGTCGCTGGTTTCAATTGCGGTCGCGAGGTTGAGCTTGCAGGTCAGACACCAGTCGGCAGAGAAGTCGACGAGCACGGTCGAGCCTTCTTCGCGGAGCTCGGCGAGCCTCGCTCGGGAGAACGGCTCCCACTCGATCAGCGACTCGACTGGGCCCAGCAGGGTGAACGACACGCTGCCGAGGGCAGCCGCGAGGGCAGCCGCCTGGATCCAGCGGCCTGTCTTGGGGGAGGTCGGGGCGAGCGTCTGACCACGGCCGATCCACCAGCAGCCCATCCAGATCGCAAACAGCAGTCCGAGCGTGGGGATCACGTAATCGCCGTCGAGGAAGGTAAACAGAAACACCACCGTGCCGAGCATCACGAAGCCCATGATCTCCTTGACCGTTTCCATCCAGGCACCTGGCTTGGGGAGAAACTTGACGAGGCCAGGAAAGATGCCGACGAGCAGGTAGGGCAGGGCCATGCCGGTGGCGATCGCGGCAAACACCGCGTAGGTCACGGCCGTCGGCTGCGAGAGCGTGAAGCCAAACACGGGGCCCAGGAAGGGGCCGCTGCAGGGGGTGGCGAGCACGGTGCTCAGCACGCCCTTGAGAAAGGAGCCCAGCGGGCCTTCCTTCGACTGCACATGCCCCGCCTTCTCGCCGATGAAGCCGGGGATCGGAATCTCCCAAACGCCGAGAAACGAGAGCGCGAAGGCAAACACGATCGACGCCATCACGATGTTGAAGTTGGTCGAGGTGAACTGCTCACCCCAGGCCAGATTTGAGGCGCCCAGGCCGAGGTTGGCCGCCACGCTCGCCGTCGCCAGCACGAAGAACACGGCAAACAGCCCAGCCACATACCAGAGGTTCATCTCAAAGACCTCGCGGCGGGCCCGGCCCGACTGCTGAGCAAACGCCATCAGCTTCAAGCCGAGCACCGGCAGCACGCAGGGCATGAGGTTGAGAATCAGGCCGCCGGCTAGGCCCATGGCGAGCACCAGCGGGAGCGAGAGGGCCGTGGCCGGCGTGCCGAAGGCGGTGTCGTTGGGCACCACCGGGGAGAGCGGACGCGTTTCTCCGCCACCCGGCGAAGGCGTGGCTACGGTCGTGATTGCCGCCGGGGCCTTCGCCACCTCCGCGTAGCGGGCTGGGGTCACCTCCACGGTCGGCATGCCGTCGGCGGGCGGAACGACTGCCCGCACACGGGCCGCCCAGGGCGGATCGCAGGAGAAGTCGTTGCAGGTCTGGAAGCCGACGAGGCACTCGACGATCCCCGCATCGTCTGCCGCAGAAGGATCGGCCGCGTCATCAAGCTCCACAACGAGTGTCAGCGACCCCTCAAGGACGGGCTTGCCGTCGATCAGCCGCGTGCCCGCGGCGGCGGCCGTGATGCCTGCGACGCTGAGCCGAGACGATTCCACGATCGACACGATCGTCGGCTTCCCTTCGCCCACCTCGCTGGTATCGGCTGAGGCAGCGGGATAAAGATGCCAGGCGTCTTCAGGCACAAGGCGAATCTGGAGGCTGCGACGGCTCGGGGCACCGGCCGCTGGCCCCACCCATGCTTCCAAGACGACATGCCCACGCTCAGGCACGTGCGCGACAGGCTTCATCATCGGCCCCGCAGGAGCCGAGCCCGTGACGAGCGACGCCGCGCCGCCCCCCCCCGCAGCGACGAAGTCGATCGTTTCCGGCGGCAGGCAGGAGGTTTCCTGGCAGAGCTGAAAGGTGATGGAACCCGCCACAGCCCCGCCGCTGCCCGCAGGATTCACCTGCAGCGGAACCCGCCAGACGACGGTGCCCGCATGCTCTCGCAGCTCGAGGCCTTTCCAGGCGGGAATCTCGTCGACCTCGTGGGCGACTGGAGGCTGGTCGGGCACGAACGGGCCGGCCGGTACCAGCGGCGCATCCTCAGCCACTCGGATCACGGTCGGCTTTGGACCACCCCGCGGCTGATCGACCGCATAGAGGTGCCAGCCCGGCTCGATGACGGCCGTCACCACCAGCTGCCCAGGGCCCCCCTCGTTGTCGGGCTCGACGGCGGCGGTCACCGCGACGCGGCTCTCGTCAAAGCCGCCCCCGCCGAAGCCAGCGGCATCGCCGCCGAGGCTAAAACCTCCCAGCCCGCCGAGCCCATCACCAGGCGCTGCCTGAAGGCCCGCAGCCACCATGCCGCAGAGAAGGAAGACCAGCCCACTCACCGACCAGTTGCGCAACGTCATGGATTGAAGGAGCCCGCCAGTTTTCACGAAAAAACGAGCAGACGACGCCCTCTGGCGCGGATCGTCTCTGCCCTCACCGATGAGTCTAGGGGAGGCGTTTTTTGCAGGTCAACGCCGTAAACGCTCAGTCGCTGCGGCCGTCGAGCAGACATCGGGCTTCGAAAGCCTTCTCACGCGGAACCAGGCGTCTGCTGGAGCCTGCAGAGTGCTGCAGGCAACGCGTCGACATGCCACTCCAGGCGACCCGCCACGGCAGCCCAGTTGGGAAAACACCGCTGCTCCTGAACAACCCAGCGGACCCAGTTGTCGAGCCCCAGCAGCACGCCCGTGGCGGCCATCAGCCCAATCCGCTCACAGAGCTGCGATCCGTCCAGGGATCGCCCGCCACAGGCCGCAGATGCGGCAGCGTAGGCGTGGACCGTTTCGCGGACCTCCGCCGGCTTTGGCAGGCCACCGCACCAGCTGGCAAGCAGCCGGCCGAGATCGCACGCGGGGCTGTCGAGACGAGCAGCGTGAAAGTCGATTAGCCCGCTCACCCGCGGTTCGCTCCGGGAGCCCACCTCGGCAAACAGCAGATGCTCAGCGGTCAGGTCGCGAACCACGGTGAGCAGCCACTCGGGCTCGGGCGTGGAGGCTCCCATCCGCCGCAGCGGTGCTGCTCCCTCCTTCTCCAGCCGCTCGGCAGCGGCGGTGAGCGCGGTCTCGATCCGTTCGGCGGCCGCCCGATCCGCAACATGCCCTGCCGGCCTGCCACGCTCCCGCAGCCGCTGCCTCCACGACGCGGGCTCGAGCTGCCGGCAGCGGGCAGCCCGCTCCTTGAGAGACGCAGGCATCCCCCAGGTTGCTGGCCCCTCGGGAAAGCTCGCCGCGCGGGCGTGCACCGCGGCGACAGCCGCAATCGCTGCGGCCTTTTCCGCCGCGGTCGGCTGGTGCTGCGGCTGGCCTGGCATCCAGCTGAGCATCTCCCAGAGCCGGCCCTGCGGATCCTCCCAGACGTCGTCGCCGTCTCCCAGCTGCGCCACCTGCGGGATGAAGGGCAGCGGGCCGCTGTGGAGATGCCTCAGGAAGCGATGCAGCCAGCGTCCCCGCGGCCGGTCCATCGCTGGGGGCAGCGTCTTGAGGGCCCAGCAGCCTCGTTCGGGCAGCAGCACCCGCGCCACGGCCGATCCGCTGAGGCCCCCCGCGGCAGTCTCAATGGTCGCTCTGCCCGCATCCGCGGGGAAAAACGCTGCGACGGCCGCCGAGACCCCCTCGGGAGCCGCCGGACCGCACCACCTGCCTGTCGATTGGTCTGCCATCAGGACCGATGCTACCCTGTCAAGGTGGGCAAAACGTGCCGGCTGTTCCGATGTGGAGAGCGGCTGCGGAGTCCACCACGCACGACACAGGCCATCTCTCGGATGGCCTGCCCTGCTTCGTGCTGCCTCACCTTGCGTTTTCGGAGAGGATCTCCAGCCATGCCGCTTCGCTTCGACCTGCGTCGTCTCACGTGCCGGATCGCTTCCCTGGGCTCGATCGCCGCGATGGCGGTGCTGCTGCTTTCGACGGTCGCCACGGCAGCCGACGAGACTCCTCCAGCCGACGCGGCGGCACCCCCCACAGAGAAGCCTGCCGCAGCAGCGAGCGACAAGGCCGCCGAGTCGACTCCCGCCACCCCAGCAGCCCCGAGCAACGGCGGCTCGTCGGAGCCGAAGAAGCCCGACTTCGCCACGGTCGTCAAAAACTACAAGAAGGTGAGCGGCCTGCTCACGCTCTATCGCACCAGCGACAAGGTGTTTGCCGAACTGCCTCCGTCGATGCTGGGCAAAGAGTTTTTTGTGTTGATCTCGATCGCCAAGGGCATCGGCGAGCGGGATCTCCTCGGCGGCA
>CALCGM010000634.1 GCA_937900985.1 uncultured Planctomycetaceae bacterium
GAAAACCCCGACGCCCGTAAATATGGCATTGTCTTTGCTGTATTTACGGCTACTCTACGGGCGTGAAGACCACGATCGATATTCCCGACGAACTCTTCCGGCTCGCCAAGGCACGGGCGTCTCTGAATGGCGTCAGTCTGCGGCAGCTTGTGACCGACGCTCTGCGTTCTCAGCTCGAGCGTGAAGCGAAGCGAAGCCGGGCGCCCGAACCGCCCTGGATGAAGGGTTTTGGTGGCCTCGCCGACCTGGCCGCCGAGACAGCCCGCATCCGGGCGCTCATTGAGGAGGAGTTTGAGTCGATCGAGCTGGAGCCGGAGACGTGATCCTCGACACCAACGCTCTTTCTGCCTGGGCCGAGGGAGACCCCTCCATCGAACCCGTCTTACGATCAGCAACCGAGGTCGTGATCCCGGTCATCGTCCTCGGCGAGTTCGATTTTGGCATCCGCCAGTCAAGGCACTACCAACGCTATGCCGACTGGCTCGATGCCAGCCTCGGCTCCGTTGAGATCGCAGCGATCGACCGTGACGTGGCACATGCCTACGGTGCCGTGCGGCTCGAGCTGAAACAGGCGGGCACGCCGATCCCGATCAACGACACCTGGATTGCCGCAGTCGCTCGGCAGCGTGGGCTCCCCGTCGTCTCCCGCGACATCCACTTTGACTCAGTCCCGGGAGTTCGGCGAGTCGCGTGGTAGGCAAGCTTGCCAACCGCGGCCCTGATGCTCACTTCCCAGATCGACGCAGCGCTCAAGAAAACCTCGGCCTCATCAATCCAGCGGCGGGCCTCTTTCGGGAGTTTTCGGGGCTCGCTCACAGCCCACAGCAGCAGGTGTGTGTCAACGAAGTCGAGTCCCCTTCTCCCGCGTGTCAACGCTCTTCAGCAGGTAAGGTGCTCATGCATCACGCACTGCACAAGGCCGAGATCGACACCGCCGCTATTCCACGGCACGAGCGGGAGTCGCAGGCTCGCGTTGCAACGGGCCGGGCAGAAACGGTCTTCCGGGTGACGGGCCGCTCTCGAGCAGCGAGATCGAACGCTGGTTGCGCGGCAGTCTCACTGTCCGTGGAAAAAGCCATCGATAGCCCCGTGCTCGAGCGGATCCAGGAGGCACCAGGAGCCAGTCCCTGCCAGTCGCCGGCTTTCCGCCCGGTGCGAGCCCTGGACCGCTGGACGACAACATCTTTCGCGTCGATGCCGCCCAAGAACACTCCGCTCGAGGCCTCGCCATGCCCGCCCGCAGTTCACCTGAAGGCCCGCGAATCGTGGTCGTGGACGAGCGAGAGGTGAGCACAGCCGTGAACTTGATCGCAATATACCGTCCGCTACAATACGCAGCGACGCCACTTGAGCTCGACCGTTGTTTGCACCTGCCGTCACGCCACGTCCAGGAGATTCGGAACCATGGCAATCCGCAGTCAACGTTGTTCTCTGGTGCGTGTGTTCGCAGGCCTGACGCTGATGGCCATGGGCAGCATGGGGATCGTGGCGCCAGCTTCCGCCAGCCCCCCGGAGCCCAGGCCGAACAAAATTGACCGCTCGCCGTCCACAGCAGCTGCTGTCGCCAGTGCCGCGGTCGATCTGCCGGTGCTCGAGCTCACCGACGTGACCGGGAAGCCGCACCGCCTTGGCGAAGGGAGCCCGGGATCGGTGACCGTCGTTGTGTTCCTCTCGACATCATGTCCGATCGCCAATGCCGCCCTCGGTCGCCTCGACACAGACGTGCTCGGCCAACCAGCGGGCAGCTCCTCAGCAGATGGCGACCAGCCTGTCTCCGACGTGCGAATGTTCGGCGTTGTCTCCGAGCGGTCGCTCACGAGGGCTGCCGCCGCTGCGCATTTTCAGGAGCGGACCACCCGCTTCCCGATCCTCTTCGACGCCTCTGGGGCGCTCCGCGCAGCGCTGGCCCCCACCCACGTGCCGGAGGCTTTCGTCTTCGACCAGGGCGGCCGCCTTGCCTACCGCGGAGCCGTCGACGACGCCTACGCAGCGGTGGGCCGACGGCGGCCTGCCGTGACGCAGCGCTCCCTGGCCGACGCCGTCGCTGCGATCCGACGAGGCACGCGGCCGGCCGTGGCGTTCGTGCCGCCGGTTGGCTGCCGTCTCAATCCGCCGCAGCGGGTGGCGACACGCACGGTCACCTACGCTCGTGACGTCGCGCCGATCGTGAACGCCCGCTGCATCTCCTGCCACCGTCCAGGTGGAGGTGCACCGTTTTCGCTCACCTCGGCGGCCGAGGCAGCGGCGGCTGCTCCCATGATCGTCGAGGTCACCCGCGAACGGATCATGCCGCCCTGGCCTCCGCGGCCTGACGCGGCACACCCCCTCGTAGGCGAACGCTGGCTGACCGACCACGAGATCGAGCTCTTTGCCCGCTGGGCGGCCGCTGCCGCTCCACCTGGAGACGATGCTGACCTGCCGCCGCTCGGAGTGTTCACCGAGGGCTGGCAGCTCGGGGAGCCCGACCTCCTGGTCCGCATGCCCGAGCCATTCACCGTGCCGGCCGACGGCCCAGACGTGTTTCGCAACTTCGTGCTGCCGCTGGATGTTGCCGAAGACAAGGTCGTAGCCGCGATCGAGTTTCGTCCGGGGGACCACCGCGTGGTGCACCACGCCGTGCTCTTCCTCGATGAGTCGGGAACAGCCCAGCGGCTCGACGCCGCCGATCCACAGCCGGGTTATGAGGGCTTCGGCGGCCCTGGCTTCCTACCAAGCGGGGCGTTGGGGGGCTGGTCGGTGGGCAACACGCCGCGGCGGCTGCCGGGGGGCCGCGGCCGGTATCTCCGCAAGGGATCCGACCTCGTCGTGCAGGTGCACTACCATCCCGACGGCGTCGAGCGGACAGACATCTCCGAGATCGGCATCTTCTTCATCGACGAGCCTGTTGCGGAGTTTCTGGCGGCCCCGCAGAGGCTCGTCGGCAGCATCTGGACGGCCAACTACCAGCTCGACATTCCCGCGGATGACGCCGACCACGAGGCGACGGCTCGGTATCGATTGCCTCGCGATGTCACCCTGGTTGGCGTGGTCCCCCATATGCACTTGCTCGGCCGCGCGGTGCGGGTGCGGGCCGAGGAGCCCGGTGGTCGCCGTCACACGATCCTCGACATTCCCACCTGGAACTACGCCTGGCAGGACGAATATCTCTACGAGCAGCCCTTCACGCTGCCAGCCGGCACGGAACTCGTCGTGGAGGCTGTCTTCGACAACTCTGCTGAGAATCCCTCAAACCCGTCCTCGCCTCCGCAGCGTGTGACGTGGGGCGACGGCACACTCGACGAGATGCTGTTTTGTTTCTTCCTGATTTCCGCTGAATCGTCGAAGGACCTGATCCACGTCGTGCTCGACAACCTTGGCCACGATCTGCGGCAGCCGCGAGGCACGCCGTGAGCAGCGGCAGCCAGCGGCGGCGACAAGGCCGGCCGGCCGGTACAACGGCAACCGAAACCGAACGACGGATCCTGGACGCGGCGTTGACTGCCTTCACGGCCCGCGGCTACGACGCCACGGGAACCCGCGACATCGTGGCGGCAGCAGGCATCACCCCGCCGACCCTCTACCACCATTGCCGCACGAAGCGAGATCTCTTTGCTCGCCTCCTCACCGCCACGTGCGAGGAAGCCCTGAATGCCTGGGAACGGGTGCAGCCAAATGCCTCCGACTGGCGGCAGCTTCTGACGCAGTTCGCGGAGGAGTCGTTTGCCCTCGCCCGGGCCGACGCTCGCCTGCCACGGCTCCTCTTTCAGTCGACCTTCGGGCCGCCACTCCCAGAGGTCGCAGACCTGCTGGCGGAGCTGGCGAGCCGCCGCTTCGCAATCGTTGCCCGGCTGATGCGGGCGGGGCTTGAGGCGAAGGCCATTCCTCCGTGGCCCGCGGCCGGTGGTGCCGATGGCCTGACGCTGGCCTTCTGCTGTCTCGTCGATCAGCACATCAACGTGCTCTGCCGCGACGACGCCACGCTCGCGCTCCTCACCAACGACCTCGCCACCTGGCTCGTCGGCCTCTGCCTCGGTGAACCACCAACCGTAAGGCTCGACTCCTGACTGTCCGTGGAAAAAAGGCATGGATGGATTTCCCCTCGGACAGTGCAGTGGACCCCAATTTTCGGGCGTCGAATGGTTGAAAAAAAATCTGCCGAGGTCGGCTGAGGTCAAGCGGCGATGCG
>CALCGM010000635.1 GCA_937900985.1 uncultured Planctomycetaceae bacterium
CCGTGTAGGCCACCGGAGCCAGCGCCATCGGCGTGCCGGGGTGGCCGCTCTTGGCCGCTTCGACAGCATCCATCGAGAGGGTGCGGATGGTGTCGATCGCCAGCGTATCGATCTCGGATGCCTGAGGGGCAGTGGTGGAATCGGCCATGGTTTCTCCGCGGATTTTTGCAGTTTTGCTGCGGAGTCTACGGCCGTTTTGGCGGGAGCGTCAACGAGCGTTCACGAGTTGGCCGCGCCACTGCCTGTGGACCACGAGATGCGGAGAAGGGCGGGGCCGCTACGGCTGGTGGTGGCTGCCGCCGATGGCGGAGTCGTCGGCGTCGAGGCCGGCAGCAAGGTTGCCGTCGTGGTTGCGGTAGAGATGGTCGCGGTCAGCCGCGAAGGTGGGGTCGAAGACCCGCTGTACGCGGCCATCCTCAAAGAGCACATGATGCAGCCCTGAGGGATGATGAACCGCATGCAGGCCATGGTCGGCTGGAGCGTCGGCCATGATCGGGTGATGGCCGCGTCGGCTGTTGCGGACCGCCTGCAGCTCGCCGTCGGCATCGCGGTGGCCCAGGGTGTAGCCGAAGTCGCCGCCCATCTGCCGCACCAGCATCTCCAGCCGCTCGGTCCCCACAGCCTTTTCAAGCTCTTCGCGACTGGGAATGCGGAAGGTGCCGCTCTGCGACAGCCCGCTTCCGGGCACGAGCAGCGTGCCGTCGTCTGCCTTGAGCCGGTGCTCGGCCACCAGCGTGGGGGCGTAGAGGCCGGCCCGCGACAGGGGGCCGGTCGGCGGGGGCGTGGGATACTCACGGTGGGCATCGCCGTAGCCGTGGAGAGCACCGCCAAGCACGCCGAGCTTCCGCTCAACGCGGCGGGTTCTGGAGTCTTCGATCGTTTCCAGTAGCAACGGGGCCAGCAGCACCGCCGCCGCGATCGCGGTTGCTCCCAGCAGCAGGCGATCGAGGATGGAGCGGGATGCCGGCACCATCGGTGCTGGCTCCGGAGTCAGAGCAGGGCTCGGTGGAGGCGGCGGCTCATGTACGGCAGCGTGAACCGTCGCGGCCATCGTCGCCTGGCTGCGAACGAACTGCATCGTGCGGCCAGCAAGGCCAGGGGGAGCTGGCTCAGCAGCTCGGTCGGCTTCGAGGGGCTCAAAGGCCGAGCGAAGAATCGCCAGCCGTTCTTGCAGATGCTGGGCGTCGGCTGCGGGGATTTCGGAGGAGCTTTCCCCTCCTGCAGCAGACGCTCCGCTCGCCTCGCGATCCAGGGCCTGTTGCACCCGTGCGGACTCGTCGGCATCGAGCGCGCCGAGCAGATAGCCAATGAGGTCGTCTTGCATGGTCAGCATCGTTCCGGTCGAAAGGCGGAAGTGAGGAGATGGTTCACCTGGTGCGACATCCGTTGCCTGCTCACAATGTTTCGGTCAGTTCACGAAGCCGTCACGTTCCCTACCGTCACGTCCCACACTGGGTCGTCCACGACTCGTTGAGTTTGACGAGGGCCGAGTGCAGGCGGCTTTTGACCGTTCCCACGGGAATCCCGAGTGCGTCAGCCGCTTCGCGATACTTCATGCCCTGGTGGTACACCAGCAGGAGCGTGGCCTTGAGCTGATCGGGCAGGTCGTCAACGGCAGCCCGCACCCATGCTTTGGCCTCTTCCTGTTCGTATCGCTGGGCGGCCGTCGGATCGTTTCCCGCGAGAATCTCCACCAGTGCCGCGACATCATCGCCGCCGGGGCGGTTGTCCAAGCTGACCATTCGGTGCCGCTTGTTTCGCCGCTGGGCGTCGATGGCCTGGTTGGTGGCGATCGTGTAGAGCCACGGTCGGAATCGCCGGCCTTGCTGGAACTGCTCCTTTTTCAGGTAGATCTGCAGAAACGTTGCCTGAAACACATCCTCCGCCATCTCGGCCTGCCCGAGATACCGACGGAGATAGTTGAACAGTTCCTGCTCGTAGCGATGCACGAGCACCTCAAAGGCCGACTCGTCGCCACGGTCACAGAACTGCTCCAGCAAAACTTCGTCGGTCGGGCCGGAAGGCTCGACAGACGACGTCTGCCAGGCCGACCCGCCCTCCTGGGGTGGTTGGTTCCGTCCCGTTTGGGCGGGCAGGTCGTGCACGGACTCTTCCTCGTTACGCAGCCGGTCAGAAAAAGGTTCACGAGCAGCATTTCCCCGCCCGCCCTCGAAGTATAGCCGGAAGGCAGGGAGATCTCGTCGTTCGTGTGGCAGGCAGGGTGAGCGGAACGGGGCCTGCGCCATCCAGGGTTTTTGACGAGCCCATGCGATCCACCTAGACTCCGTCCAAAGTTGCCCGGGCGGGTGGAGCGTTGTCAGTGTCGGAGACCGCTGTGAAAACCAAGCCCTATCAGTGGGCAATGCCCGGCGACGTCAACGCGTTTTTCGGGCTCGCGCTCGACAACCTTGCCGACCTCGTGCTGACCGTCGGCCTGCTGAGCACCGTCTTTGACTATCCGGCACAGTTTGCCTTGGGCCATCTCGTGCCTGGCACGGCGGTGGGTGTCGTCATCGGCGATCTGCTGTTTACCTGGATGGCCTTCCGGCTGGCCCGACGGACCGGGCGGAACGATGTGACGGCGATGCCGCTGGGCCTCGACACGCCGAGCACCTTTGGCATGGTGTTTTTCGTGCTCGGGCCGGCCTATCTGGAATCGCTCGGCAGCGGGCTTGAGCAGGAGGCTGCTGCCCGGCATGCCTGGCATGTGGGCATGTGTGCCATCGTGGCGAGCGGCTTCTTCAAGCTTGCCTGTGCGCCGTTTGCGGCGAGCATCCGCCGGATGGTGCCCCGGGCCGGGCTGCTCGGCAGCCTGGCGGCGATCGCCCTGGCCCTGATCACCTTCCTGCCGACGCTGGAGATTGTGGGCACGCCGATCGTCGGCCTGGTGTCGATGGGGATTGTCCTGGCGAGCCTGACGGCGGCGATTCCGTTTCCCCTGCGGATCCCCGGGGCCCTGGCGGCCCTGGCCGTGGGCGGGGCCCTCTACGCAGTGGGCACAACGGCTGGCTGGCTACCTGCCGGCGAGGGGCACGCGATGGTCGACCCGGCTGCGGCTCTCTGGCCGACGGAGTGGCTGGCGGCCGCCAAGCTTGAGTGGCTTGAGGCCTGGAGCGACACGCTGAAGTATCTGCCGATCGTGATTCCCTTCGCGCTGGGCACCGTCGTGGGCGGCATCGACTGCACGGAGAGCGCGGCGGCGGCTGGTGACGAGTATCACACCGGGCGGATCATCGCAGTCGAAGGCCTGGCCACGGTGATTGCCGGCGCCTGCGGCGGCGTGATCCAGACCACGCCCTACATCGGCCACCCCGCCTACAAGGCGATGGGAGGCCGGGCGGCCTACACCCTGGCCACGGCGGTGATCATCGGCGGGGCCGGTATCACCGGCAGCTTCGCCTACCTCTACGAGATCATTCCTGCCCCGGCGATCCTGCCGATCCTGGTGTTTATCGGCCTGGAGATCACGGCACAGAGCTTCCATGCCACGCCCGTGCGTCACTATCCGGCCGTGGCGATTGCCTGCGTGCCGGCGCTGGCAGCGATGATGGTGATCCACTCCGACAAGATGGCCGCCGCCGGCGCTGTCATCGAAGGCCCGCTGGCCGTTGAGGTCTACACGCTGCACATGCTGGCCGCTGGCTTCATCGTCACGAGCCTGGTGTGGGCCGGAATGACCGCGAGCCTGATCGACCGGCGGCTGCTGCGGGCTGCCCTGTGGGCGGTGGCGGCAGGCGGCATGACGCTCTTTGGCATCATCCACTCGCCATTCCCCGACGGCCGACTGTTTGTGCCCTGGTCGATTGGTGAACTGCCAGAGGTGGCCGCTGGCCGCGGCCCGCTCTCGATGGCGGCTGGCTACCTCCTGCTCGCCGCCACCTTCGCCTTCTGGCGTCTTGCCCGCGGTGAAGAGCCGGCGGATCAGGCAAGGTAGTGGCGGGCCGACGGGCTTATTCCAGCCCGTACGCGCCGGCGACGGGGATGTCGATGCCGGTGCGGCTGGCGAACTGGGTTCGCGAGAGGAAGCGGGGCTCGAGGTTGAACGTCACGCCGACGTTGTTGCGGCTGTAGTCGACGTTGAAGCCGAAGCTCATCAGGAAGGCCTCGCCGATGCGGATCAGCTCCAGTCGCTGGCCGATGTTGCGGCCGGTGAGGTTGAGGGCGGTGCCGAAGGAGCTGGCCCACTTGGGGCTCATCCGGTAGGTGTAGGATCCGGTGAGCACGCTCGCCTCGATCGGCCCGGCAAACTCCTGAAAGCCCATGTAGAAACTGCCGCGGGTGGAGCGGTTGATCAGCGCCCCCACGGTGTAGAGCTGCTGGCCCTCGGTGAAGAAGTCGACGTCGGCGGTGGAGAGGATCACCGTGCGGTCGCCGACATGCCAGCGGAAGTCGTACTGCCAGAGGCCGAGGACCTGCCCGAAGTTCTGGGCGTCGACCGGGAAAAACTCGCCGTCGATGTCGAGCGTCATCCAGTCGATGATCCGGCGGTTGCCCGCGGGCCCTCGCTTCGTCTGCCAACGCTGCCTCGCGCCGACGCGGAAGGCGGTCAGGTCGTTGGCAATCTCCGTCGGCCCGGTCACCCAGCTGCCCATGCCGCGGCGGACAGCGTAGCTCCGCGGATCAAACTTGCTGTCGGGGCCGAAGATGAACGGAGCCTGCAACGGCACCACCGAGCCCTGGAAGGGCGCGGCGCCAAAGTCCCAGTAGGGAATGTTGCGTCGATACTGGTTGATCGCGTCGTCGTCGATCTGATCGTAGAGCGGAAACTGGTCGACGCTCTGCGTGGAGTTGGCATACGAGAAGTCGAGATCAAAGACCACCTTGTGGGCGATGCCGTGCACGTTCCAGAGCTGGCTCTCGATCGTGTTGTCAGACCACCACATCGGCAGGCTGGAGCGGATGCCGACCTGCCCGTAGGCCCGGTCGATCGGCTGGCCGGTGAGGTCCTGGCCCCAGTGGGCGAGTTCACCCAGCGCGTAGGGCACCAGCTTGACCGCTCCCGCCTGGAAGGGCAGGTCGATCTCCTGACGGGTGGCGATCCGCTCGCCGATCACGTCCGACTCATAGGGCAGGAGCGTGAAAAACTCGAGCCCCTGCCCGGCATCCGGAGCCGCAGGCAGCGGCTGGCTGACATACGACACGCTCGAGTGCTCATACCAGGTCAGTGCGTCGCGGAGCAGTGGCTGGGCCATCGTGTAGTGGTCGAGCCTGGGCCACCACTGGCTCTGGGTGAAGAAGGGGTCGACCCGGTAGCTGGCCAGCAGCCGCAGTTCGCGGCTGTCGACGGTCCGCCGCACGTCGAGCCAGGTTCGCTGCTCGTAGCCTTCCTCCCACTCGGCCTCGTAATACTCTTCGAGGAAGTTGTAGTCGCTGATCCAGCCCACCGTGCCCCGCATCTGCCACTCAGACGAGAGGTTTTGGCGATGCCGCCAGAAACTGCGGCCGCGGAAGCTGTTGGGGAAGGTGAAGTCGCGGCGGTAGAGGCCGAGATTGTCGATGCCGGTGTCGTTGATGAACCAGCCGTCGAGCACGCCGTTGGCCGGCGTGCCGATGCCGAAGAAGTCGGGCCGGTCGTAGAGCAGGGAGGTGCCGGCGGCCGGTCCACGAAGGCTGAGGTAGTCGACATCGAAGTCCCAGTCGACGCCGTCGGGGGCCCGCTGCCAGCCGAAGACCTGAAAGGCATCCCAGCTGGTGAGGATCTGCGTGCCGTAGATCTGGTCGTTTTTGACCTGGGCATTGTTGATGTAGAAGGTTGGCTTCTTCGCGTTGGTGGCCAGCACCGGCCACCACAGCACCGGCACCCCCATCAGCCGCATCGTGTTGCCGCGGCTGGTGATGAACTGCTGATGCTCCACGGCCGGCTCACCGGTGGCGGGATCGACGAGGGTCTGGCCGAAGGGACCGGGCAGGGGCACCTGCTCGTCGGTGAAGGTCATCTCGCGAGCGCGAAACTCCCAGGTGGGCATGCCCAGCCGGCTGGACGTCAGCCCGGCGTTTTGGGCGACAAACTCGCTGCGGTTCACCTGCCGCAAGACATCGGCCCGCAGCTTCACCAGCCCGGAGTAGTTGCTGACCGGTGTGAGCACGGTCGCGCCGGTGATCACGCCGGAGCTGCGAGGGACGTCGTAGTACATGCTCACCGCCTCGACCACCCGCTGGGCCTGGCGGAAGATCACGTTGCCCTCCATGTAGAGTTCCATGGGGAC
>CALCGM010000636.1 GCA_937900985.1 uncultured Planctomycetaceae bacterium
TTCTGCTGAGGCTTCGGACGGGAGGCAGCGGCGGGGGGAGCGGATCCGAGCTCTGCCCGCACGTCGATGATCGCACCCTGCACGTAGGCCAGCGAACGACGAATCCGGTCAGCAATCCGTTCTTCAATGGCAATCCGCTCGGCCTCTGCTGGGCTGACGTCTGCCATCGCGGGCTCGAGCGGGCCGGTGTAGACGAGGCCTGAGCGGAGATCGGTCACGGCCACATCCTCCGGCTGTAGGCCGGCGATGGAGGCGGCAACCAGGACTCGAATCGAGCGAGCCCGGACACGGTCAAGAGCGGCATCTTCATCGGTTTCAATGTTGACGCTGGCAGTCTGCCGGGGGCTGCTTCCCAGGGCACGGCCGACGCCCAGGCTGGCCCGCGGCTCTTCGTCGTAGAGCACGGCTGCCCGACGGATGCCGGGCATCGAGCAGAGCACGAGCGAGAGCTCTTCCTGGGTGGCGATCCGCAGTCGCTCATCCTGGGCTGCGCGGCTCTGCCAGGGGCTGCTCGTTTCCATGGCCCGGCGGAGGCTGCCGCCAAACTCGCGTGGCAGGGCCTCGGCGTCGACCAGCGCCCGCATGTAGCTGCTCTGGCGGCCTTTGGGCACGAGGATGCGACCACCATCGATGGCGTAGTCGGTGAGCTTCGCCCGGTCGAAGGCCGCTTCCATCAAGGCGAGTTCGCTTGAGGGCAGCAGCGTGTCGGCCAGCAACGGCACGCTGCCCTCTCGCGATTCTTCCCGCAGCTGCCAGACCGCCAGGCCAGCGACGGCGGCAACCAGTCCCAGGGCGACAATCCGCAGTGGTGAGAAGAAGCGGGCTCCGTCGTGAGCCGTCGGAAATGGGGTGGAGTGTGCCTCCATGCACTGCCTCGTTGTGAGAGTCGGGTGTCTCTTTGCTGCCGACCAGATCAGGCTGCCATCCGATGGCCTTGCGGGATCGGCAGGCGAATGGTGAAGGCGGTTCCGCCCTCGGGGCAGTTGACTGCCTCAATGGAGCCGCCAAGCTCATCGATCAGCACGCGGGCGGCTGCGAGCGCAACGCCGGTGCCAGCAGGCTTGGTGGTGAACCCGGGCTCGAAGAGCCAGGCTTTGGCATGGTTTGTCAGGCCGGTGCCCGAGTCGGCCACTTCGATCTCGAGAGCATCGGCATACTGCACACTCGTTAGCACGACTTCGCCGCTCGGGCCGGCGGCCTCAATCGCATTGGTCACGAGCGTCCGCAGCACGCTGCGAATCATGGCTGGGTCGGCGTGCAGCAGGCCGTCGTCGACATCGATGAGAAACGTTGGCAGTGGGGAGCCCCGCTCGCGGCCTTCCCTTATGGCGTCTCCCACGAGGCCTTCAAGGACGCTCCGCGTTTCCACCCACTGACGGCTCGTCGCCCGCGGGGCGACGAGGTCGCTGACATGGTGGAGCGTGCGAGCAATGGCTTCCGCTTCGTCAGCGAGCTGACGCAGCTGTCGCTGGTGGTGCCGCCTAGCCTGTTCGGTGTCGGTGGCGTCGAGATCGGTGGAGTCGAGGTCGGCGTGAAGCCGCTCGATTCTCTGTCGCAGCCGCTCGACCGTGGAAGTGATCACCGTTGGGAGGCCGCCACGAGCCATCGGTGGCCGTAGGGCGACGGGGCCGATGCGAGTCTGGTCGACCATCGGAAGAATCCGTTGACGGAACTCGGCGGTGAGGGCGTCGTCGGCACGCATGCGTGAGCTCCTGGCTCGAATCGGGAACGACCGGCAGTGCGGCTGGCGGACACAAGCCGCCCCGCTCCGCGGGTCTCACGGTGGCTTTGGTTTGTTTAGTGGGTCAGACTCGGGGCGACCGCAGGTGGGCCAACCACCGTGTCCATGACCCAACGATTCACATCCTCGAGCACGCCGCGGGTGAGCCGGCGGGCGGACGGGTAGACCCGCATCGCCAGCGTCGCGCCGGCAGCGTGGAAGACCCGCAGGGTCCGGTCGATCGAGGACGCGTGGCGACGGCAGCCGTTGCGATCGGTGCACATCAGCATGGGGAGGCGACGCACGTCTGCGAGGCGGGCCAGGCAGCCCTCATCGAGTGGAAACGGTCCACCGAGAGAAACCACACCGGCGATTTCGGCCGCATGACGGCAGGCAAGCCGCAGGGCTGTTGTGCCCCCCTGCCCCACACCGATCAGAAAGATCCGCTGAGGATGAACGCTGGCTGAGGTCGATGCCCGGTCGATAGCCTGCCACGCGGCCTGGTCGGCATCCGCAGCCTCGGGCGAGGTTTCGATCGCCACAAAGTTTCTCAGGCTGAGGCGACTCATCGCCTTCCCCAGGTCAAATGGGCGACCCGCCTCGGGCAGCCAGACCAAAAGGGGATAGCGATAGCCGGGCTCGTAGCCCTGAGGCAGGAAGAGCTGGGGGCCTGTGGGCGTGGGGTGGGCTGCTGGGCGGCAGGCGGGCAGCCGCGGCAGTGAACTCAGCGGATCGAAAACCCGCACCTCAGGACTTGCCGGAGCGTCATCGGGGGCCACAACCCGCAGGCGAGGAACTGCTGTGGTCGTTGACGGGGCGAAGCACCTCAGCGGTGTTTCTGACAGGCGGCCCTTCATCTGGCTCCTCCTCGAGGCGGTGGTGGCAGGCGGGAAGCCCGCCTCATCCAAGGGCGGCGGCCCGCAGGCCACCGCACGCGTGGACGGAGGGTTGTAGCCAAAGCCGCAAGGTGGCCACAACGGCAGACTGAGGCCGTGTGGCCACCTGGAGGCGTCAAGCCCAAAAGCCGCACAGGCGGGGTAAGCCTGGCAAGGTGAAGGGGCTGTTTTTAGGCCTTCCAGCCGGTGAGGCCATGCATGGCAGCGACGAGTTCTTTGACTGCGTCGATGCTCTTGTCGAGGCCGGCACGTTCTTCTCGCTGGAGGTCGAGCTGGATGATCCTTTCAATGCCCGTGCTGCCAGGGATCACCGGCACACCAACGTCGGAGCCACCCACGCCATACTCGCTGTCGCAGTAGGCAACACAGGGCACAAGTCGCTTCGTGTCGCGAACCACCGCCTCGACCATCTGGGCCGTGGCCGCAGCTGGCGCGTAGGCGTTGTTCAGCGGCTGTCGTCGCTGCGTTCGCTCGCCGCTTCCGCATCCAACGGCGGGGCAATCTGCCCGCTCTGGGGCGTGACGCGTCGGGGGCGGCGGCTGGCGGCCCAGCCGGCCGCGATCAGCAGCAGCGTCACCACGATCAGCACGCTGCCAATGACGCGGTCAAACTGTCGGGTTACTGTAGGCTCGGTCTCGGGAATCCAACGGGGGCTGCGACTGATGATCAGCGGGGATACCTGCTGCAGCCCGGCCTCGGCGGTGACGGAGAGTGGATACAGATACCGTTTGAAGGCGAAGCCGGAGACATCGACCTCTTCGGCGATTCGCTCTCCCGTCGGCATGCCCCGCGGCAGTTCTCGAAAACAGCAGACCATCGGGTAGGTGTCTTGCAGTCGGCCATTGACCTGCACGGCGGTGGGAGTGCGGACAAAGACATACACCTCCCAGTAGTGATCGGCTCCAACCTGACTGCGGCGAAAGGGGTCGTCGATCGCGATGCGAATCGCCCGTCGTGCCGTGCCGCGGATGCGGACCGGAGCCCCGCGGTGGGTTTCCAGCCAGCGTGCCTGCGGATCGATCAGCGCAAACACATCGCTCGCCTGCCCTGCTGCCGCTTCAAGGCCTTCTGGCGTGGCACGGCCCGCAGCGGCAAGCATCGCGTAGAAAGCGTCGGCGTCGTCGGCAACGAGTTTGCGGCCATCCTGGACGCTATCGAAGAGGCCATAGTCCATGCCCAGGGAGCCCAGAGGCGTGCCCGGCCGCCAGGCCACGCGGCTGGTCACGAGCGTCATGGCGGGAGGCTCGGCAGGGGCATCGGCTGGCAGGTCTGCGTTCTGCCAGGCCGGCCCGCTGCTGCGGCCGACGAGGATGCCCACCGCATCGGCAGGCTCAGAGAGTGCTGCATTGCGAGGCCATTCGTTCGGAACCTCCCCGGCGATCAGATCCACGGCCATGCCGTCGGCGTCGATCATCCGCACCAGATGCACCGTCGACCTGCCCTGCCGCTCGGCGACGTCTGGGGCAAGCCGCAGGTCGTGCACGAGTACGGCCCGCCCCATCACGCGGATCAGCTCATCGCTTTCCCCATCGTTGTCGCTGAGCGAAGGGGCTGCCGCAGGTGTCGCGGCATCCTGGCTCCAGTCGGCGAGCAGTTCGGCCGGAGCTGAGCCGAGCCGCGAGAGAATCCGCAGGGCGGTGTCGAAGCGACGATCGTTCCACTGCGACACCGGTCCGACCGCCTCCCGGTCAGCGGCTGCCAGGTCGAAGCGGCCGAGATAGTCTCCGACAGTCATGTGCGAAGCCGATGCTGCGGGGCCGTCGGCGGCGGCCGGTGAGGCCGGAGCAGCGAGCAGCAGGAGGAAGAGCAGTGGCAGGGTGACAGTCTGCGAAAACCGTCCTGCCCGCCTTCGACCGCCACGCCGCCGCACCATCATCAAGAAGCCACACACCATGATGATGCCTCCAGTCCAGAGAAAGATGCCGACAATGTTTGCCTCTGGCGGCCGGGCTGGTGCCGCGAGGGCGACCGGTTCGAGCGACATCACCAGCGGCGCCGTTCGAATCGCGTCGGTCGCCTGGTAGGCCCACCGCTTGAAGAAGTATCCCACGATCTCCACGGGCTCGACCAGTTGCGGGCCTGGCTGAATCGATTCTGGCAGCGAGAGAAAGTAGATCACGATCGGAGACGGCGGCCCCCCCTCCGGGTCGAGCCAGCCTTGCCAGTAGCCATCGATGCCTGCGGTGTTCGACGCTGCCTCGACTCGTTGGAGTCGTCGCAGGGTTCCCCGCAGGCGAATGGGTTTTCCGCGAAAGCTGCGGGGCTGCCCGAAGAGTTCGGTGAAGCCGACGGCGGGGCCTGCGGCCCGCTCGAGTTCGGACGGATCGCCGTTTTGAAGCGTTTTCCAGAGGGCAAACCAGGCTTCGCTGTCGTCCTCGCGAAACACCGTGTCGTCGCGGACCCGTGCCAGCAAGGCGGCGGGAACTGCCCGATCCTCGAGGGTTCCGGGAGGCATCGGCTCAGGGTCCGGCTCCATCACCACAGCATCCGAAACAGCGCCGTCGACGGTGCCGCGAGGCCCTGCTGGCAGCCGTGTGTCGACCTGCTGCAGGATCGGCTCGGGGGCCGGGCCGAAAAACGTCTGCTCGACCCACAGCCCCAGCAGCACAAACAGCACTGCTGGCGGCATCACGATCCAAAACAGACGACGCTGCTCCACACGCTCCAGGAAGTTTCGTGGGGGCCGCCGCGGCGGATCCTTCGGCGGATCGCTGGTTTTGACTCGGACGTCGCCGAGAGTCGCCTCCGTCGGGGCAGGCAGCCCTGTCGCCGATTTCCCGCGATCGCCTGCATCAGGAGGCATGGCTGCCGGCCGCGACGCGTGGGGAGCGGTCTGCGGCGGGGGCTGCGGATTCCCCAACCGGCATGCTCTGGGGGGCGTGTCGACCGGAAGGGTCGGTGATGTGGTCGAAGACACCGGCGCGGTGCTGGCGTCGATACTCCCGCCAGACATACATTCCGAAGCAGCTGGCAAGCGTGAAGGGCATCGCGAGCATCAGCAGGATGCTGTAGAAGTAGCCCCGGGCGATGTTGGCGGAAGCATCATCCGCGGCGATCACGCCATCCTTGCACGTCGGGCAGCCCCAGGCCTCGGTGGCGACGAGGCCGAGCATCAGAGATGCCGCCAGCAGCACGGCCACTGCCGGCCGCCCGGGAGCCAGCATCTGAACACAGGATTTCCACCGCGTCCGGCACTGCCGGCGGGATGCGTTGGTTGGCTGGCTCGAGGATGGGTGCATCATGGCTCGCTCCTTTCCTTCCCTCTCATCATAGGCTCGCCACGCGACCTGCGACTGCCACTCCATCTGCCACGTCTGCTGCTGCGGGCGGCGGATTGCCTGGGAAGAGGTGGTAGAGCATCAGGTAGATCACCACGCCCGTGACCGAGACATACAGCCAGATCGGCAAGGTGATGCGGCCGAGCCGCCGGTGGGACTCCCAGCGGCCCTTCCAGGCGAGAAAAAACATTCTCAGGGCCATGACTGGCACGGCCGCCGCCAAGACGACGTGCGTCAGCAGGATGGCGTAGTAGACAGGGCGGACCAGCCCGGTGCCGAGAAAGGGGCGGCTCCCTTCCAAGGCGTGGTAGGTCAGGTACGACACCAGGAAGACGGCCGAGACAGCAAAGGCCGCCACCATCGCACCGCGGTGTGCCTTGGTGTGGCCACGCCGAATCATGGTCCAGCCCGCAATCAGCAACACGGCAGCCAGCGAGTTGAGCACGGCGTTGAGCGTTGCCAGCGGATGAACGGCAAGCAGGATCACTGCGGAGGCTCCTCAGTCTCCAGCGACTCAGCTGGATTCTCGTCGTTGGGTGTGTTTTCCCCTTCAGCGAGCACGTCGCGGATTGTTTTCTTCATCACAGCCACGCGGTCGGGCTGCAGCAGATGAAAACTTCCTCGCATCCGCCCTTCGCGATCAAAGATCACGCCCCGCTCTGAGTGGACACCAACCTCGGCCGGGAGAAAAAACGTTTCGTTGGCGATCCGTTTGATGTCGTCCATGTCGCCTGTGAGAAACTTCCATCGGGCCGGATCGGCCTCGAAGCGTTTGGCGTAGTGATCGAGGACATTCGGCAGATCGTTCTCTGGATCGCAGGTGATGCTGACCGCCATCAGGTCAGGCGTGTCGATGTCGGCAAGGATCTCCGCGAGCGCCTGGTTCTCTCGAAAGCATGGCCCAGGGCAGCTCGAGAAAAAAATGCTGCCAATCCAGACCTTGCCGGCCAGCGCCGACGATGAGAAGGCTTCGCCCTGCTGATCCGTCATCTCGAAGGGAGCGAAGGGCTCTCCCGGGGTGACCTTCTCTGGGGCGGGCAGAATGGCGTCTTGTGGTTGAGCCTTCGTGACAGCCGGCGACTCGCCGGGGCCACCGCAGCCAGCCAGGGCGAGCACAGCGGCCGACAACAGGACGCCTGCGGCGACGGCACGAAGAGAACTCAGCATCAGTGGGCCTCCTCGCCGTCAGCCTTTGCTTCAGCAGCGGTCCCTGCCTGCCGCAGCAACGCCTCGTCCGACGGTCGAGCCATATAGAGCAGCCGCTCCTGAGACACCATGCGGCTGCGAAAGCCGATGTCGGGCACCAGCATGAGGGTCATGAAGATCGCCATCATCGCTGCAGGAATCGTGAGCACATACTTCCAGTTGGCTTCCCAGAGCACGTGCATGAAGAAGAGCACGACGAGCATCGCCTTTGTGCAGGAAACAGCCATCATGAAGGCCCAGCCGACCTGAGGCTCATCCCGCCACGGCCACAGTGGTGAATAGGTGAAAAACGACATCGTCGTCAGCGCACACAGGGCGATGAAGACGGCGATGTAGACACCCGTTCCGCCGTGCCCATCGCTGTGGGGTGTGGCTTCCCCAGGCCCGCTGTGGGCTTCGTCTGCTGCGTGCGACGTGGCCGCAGCCGGCGTTTCGGGGAGTCCGCCCGGGCGGGTGCGTGGGCCGTGTTCGGCAGCCGGGTCGCGGGAGGAATCGGGCGTGGACATCGCTATGCTCCGTCGTGGGTGAGTGTCAGGCCGTCTGGCGACTGCGGTGGTGAGTGTGCGGGAATCGCGGCGTCTTCAGAAGAGGTAGAGCAGCGGAAACAGGAAGATCCACACAAGGTCGACAAAGTGCCAGTAGAGGCCGGCATTCTCGATCATGCCGGCGGTGGCCGGGCCGAGCTGATACGTCAGCAGGATGGCGAAGACCAGCAGGCCGACCGCCACATGGACCGCATGAAAACCGGTCAGCAGGAAGTAGGTGCTGGCCCACATGTTGCCTCCGGGGATGACCACAGGAAGCCGCAGCCAGGCGAAGGTGTCGTTGAGCCCGTGGGAGCCCCCGTGCGAACCGGCTTCCGCCGGCAGTGGCATGATCTGATCAGCGACCACGGCAAGATCAAACGCTTCCTGTGCAGGGTCGTTTACCAGCCGCTTGACTTCGGCAAGGCTCTTGCGGCCCGCGATCTCCTCGGCGTTCAAGTCCGTTTCCGACATGCCGTCGAGTTCGGCGATTTTCTCAAGGATCATCGGATCGCTCAGGCGGGCACGAACGGCCGAACCGTAGTAGAGGTCGGGCTTCTCGTGGACCAGCCCCATCGGCTTGACCGGGTAGATTCCGTGGCTGAACTTGGCCTGGTATTCGTAGCCTTTGACTCCCAAGAACAGGGAGCCGAGAGCGAGCGTGAGCATCATCCAGGTTTTGGCCAGCGAGGCCTTGTTGGCTTTCGCCGCTTCCAGAGCGAGGACAACCGTCACGCTTGAGCAGATCAGCACAAACGTATTGAACGCACCAATCGGCTCGCTGAGATGCACATGATGCGGCTTGGGCCACTGTAGCGCTCCGAAACGCAACACGACGTAACTGCCGAGCAGCGCGGCGAAAAACATGATCTCGGTCGACAGAAACAGCCACATGATCAGTTTGCCACGCGACAGCGGCAGGCCGGGCTGATACTGCAGTTTGAGGTGCCCGTGGTGTCCGTCGCCGTGATCGCCATGATCATGGTGGCCATGGTCGTGATGGCCGCCGTCAGCGAACTCGGATCCTGCGGCAATAGCGGAGGTGCTCATGAACGTGAGGCTTTCCGGTTGTCAAAAAGTCAAAGGTTTATCAAGGAATGGAGCACAGGGCCGTTCACAGCTCCGGCCTGCCAAACACGACAACGGCAATCATCACCGCGGCAAGGGTGCCGAGTGACGCCATCAGCAGTCTGCGGGCTGAGGTGTCGTCCCGTCGAATCGCAAAGTGTGCCGTCGCCGCAACGTAGATGCCAGAAGCAAAGGCCTCGGCAAAAAACAGCCGTGGGCTCCCGCTCGGCACCGCGAGCAGCAGGCTGACGGGAACCATGGCAAGCGCGGCTGCGAGGGCCTGGCCACCAGCCCGCAGGCCGGTTGGGTCGTCAACCGTCAGCATTCGCATGCCGGCCCCGGCATACTGGTGCCGGTAGAGCCAGGCGATGGCCATGAAATGTGGAAACTGCCAGAGGTAGAGGATGGTGGTCAGGGCGGCGGCCGCCAGGGTGCCGTTCACGTCGCCGGCCAGCACCCGTTGCGGACCATCGGCCGCCAGCCAGCCAATCACCACCGGCATCGCTCCGGAAATGGCGCCGACCGCCGTGTTGAGCGGTGTCGTCTGCTTCAGCGGCGTGTAGGCCACGACATACACAAGCCAGGTGAACACTGCTGCCGCGGCTGCCGAAAGACTCACCGGCACCAGCAGACCGGTTCCCGCCATCAGCGTGATGGCGGTGAGCCAACGGGCTGTCGACGAACGCAGCCTGCCTGAGGCGAGGGGACGGTCGGCCGTTCGCGGCATCTGGCGGTCAAGCTGCTGCTCGAGAATCTGGTTGGCAACACTGGAGCTTGCGGCGACCAGGCCGGTGCCGGCGAGCACACTGAACCAGACGGCCGGCGAAAAACTTCCCCCGGTGAGCCACATCCCTGTCGCCACGGTGGCCAGCACCATGACGGCGATTTTCGGCCGTGTGAGCATCGCGACATCTCGCGCAAATGACGACTGAACTGTCGTCGCGGTGGATGTCGCGGGCAGGCTCGAGAGTGCGGGCTCGAGGGCAACGCTCATGCGACACCTCCTGAGGAGGAGGCCTCCGCTGGCGAATGAAACCGACCGCAGCTGATGGCGAGCACGACGGCCATGCCAAAGATCATCATGCCCAGCACAACATGCCCGGTCACCACCGAGGCGTTCCAGAGGCTGCGGGCTTCGACCGGCGATGTGATCCAGGCTGCAAAGATCCGGCCGAGCCAGCCGTCAGGCACTCCCCAGTTTGCCAGCCACGCGGCGGCGCCGAGCACAATCTGGCAGGTGACCAGGAGCAAGACGCCCGTCGACCAGATCAACGGCGCCTTGCTGGTGGAGCGGAGAGCCCTCGCAGGGGAGGCTGCATCGCCGGCGACGTCGTGCTGCACCGACGGAGGCAGCAGTGCGGTCGCCCACGCGGAGGCCGCCGAGGCGACCGCAAGCAGCACAACGAGGCCCGCACCGGCAAGGTGTGCGTAGACGAGCCAGCGAAACGTCACCGGGTCGACCACTGCGGCATCGATATGCCGCAGCTGTGCTCCGGCGACGAGCTGTGCGTAGGCGGCGGCCACCAGGCCTGCCGACCAGCGAAACAGCCAGGGCGACGTGGCGGCCGGACGTGAGCGGCGGCTGGTGAGCGTCGCCAGGGCAATCGCGACCCCAAAAAAGAGCGGCCCTGTGCAGGCATGGACCTTTGCGATTGTTCGGTCGTCGAGGAGCACCCGCATGCCGCCGAGCACGCCCTGAAGGACAACGAGCATCACGGCTGCCACGGCAAGGCCGCGAACGATGCCGCGTGGCTCCCAGCGAAAGCAGACTGCAGCCAGGACGAGCGACAGCAGGCCGACCGTGGCGCCGAGGAGTCGGTGGCCGTGCTCGAGAAACAGATCCCACGGGCCTCCGAGCCACTCCGACATCGGAAACAGAAACATGTTGTGGCCGTAGGTGCCGGGCCAATCGGGCACCGCCATGGCGGCATCGTAGGTGGTCACAAGCGCGCCGAAGCAAAGCAGTACGGCAGTCACACCCACAAGCACGATCGCGACTGCGTGTGCAGTGGGGGAACCAACGACAGTACTGCTTCGGTCATTCAACAAGGCTCTCTCCGTTGAACGCGGCCTCAGACTGCGGCCGAGGAGAAAAACTCCCCGGCCAACCGCGTCTGCCGCGTTCTCAGTGGGCGGCGGCCACCGCGGTTTCGAGGGGCGGGTCGGTCTGCATCAGATGGTCTTTTTCGCAGCCAGGCACCGAGTACTCGTAAGGGCCGCGGTAGACAATCGGCTGCACATCGAAGTTGCCATGCCCAGGAGGGCTGGGGGCGGTCCACTCCAGGCCGTTGGCGTTCCACGGGTTTCGGCCAGCACGCGGCCCGTAGAACATGCTCCAGAAGAAGTTTGCCGCGAAGATCACCTGGCATGCGACCATCCCGATCGCACAGTAGGTCATAAACGCGTTCATCGGCTGGAGGTGATGGAACGTCTCGTAGTGGTAGGCATCGGCGAGACGCCGCGGGAAGCCCACGGCACCGAGGATGTGCATCGTGAAGAACGTGCCGTTGAGGAAGATGAAGGTGAGGAAGAAGTGAACCTTGCCCCAGAACTCATTCATCGTCCTGCCGAACATCTTCGGAAACCAGAAGTAGATGCCGGCCCAGACGCCCATGGCCGTGCCCGCAAAGAGCACGTAGTGGAAGTGGGCGACGATGAAGTAGGTGTCGTGAATGAAGATGTCGACCGGGGTTGCGGCCATGAAGATGCCGGAAAGGCCGCCGATAATAAACATCGAGACAAATGAGATCGAAAAGAGCATCGCGGTGGTGAACTGGATGCGGCCACCCCAGAGCGTGCCGAGCCAGTTGAAGGTCTTCACCGCACTCGGCAGGGCGATCATCATCGTCGAGACCATGAAGGTCATTCCCAGAGCGGGGTTCATGCCGGAGATAAACATGTGATGGCCCCACACGATGAAGCCCAGGCCAGCAATGCCCGCGACCGAGTAGATCATTGGCCGGTAGCCGAAGAGCGGCTTGCGGGCGAAGCAGGTCATGATGTCAGACACCATGCCCATCGCTGGCAGGATCATGATGTAGACGGCTGGGTGGCTGTAGAACCAGAAGAGATGCTGCCAGAGCAAGGGCTGGCCGCCGCCGGCACCGGTCATCTCGTTGTTGATGATGCTGCCCTCTGGCGAGAAGAAGCCCGTGCCGATGCTGCGATCGAAGAGCTGCATGAAGCCAGCCGCCGTCAGCACCGGCAGAGCAAATGCCTGCAGCAAGGCGGTGATAAACATTGCCCAGATGGTCATCGGCAGGCGGAACATGGTCATGCCGGGGGCCCGCATCAGGATGATCGTGGTCATGTAGTTGACGCTGCCAAGCATCGATGACACACCAACGAACGTCAGTCCGATCAGCCAGAGCGTTTGCCCCATGCCGCTTCCTGGCGAGGCTGCGGGGTTGGTGGTCAGCGGCGGGTAGCTTGTCCAGCCGCTGGAGGCAGCGCCGCCTTCGACAAAGAAGCTTGCTCCAAAGGCAAGGAATGCGGGCCACATGAACCAGTAGCTCAGCATGTTGAGCGTTGGGAAAGCCATGTCGTCGGCGCCGATCATCAGCGGAATCAGGAAGTTGCCGAAGGCGCCGGCCAGAATTGGAATGATCACGAGGAAGATCATCACGGTGGCATGCATCGTGAAGAGCATCGTGTAGAACTCGGGGCTCATCTGTCCGCCTTCTTGGGCAAACAGCTTGCCGAGCACCGGCACATCGGACCACGGCCAGGCAACCTGCCAGCGGACGGCGAGGGCGAGCAGCCCACCGATCAGAAACCAGACGAGCGTGGAGAAGAGAAACTGCAGGCCGATCACCTTATGGTCTTTGGAGAAGACGTAGGTGGAGAGGAACTCTGCAATCGGGCGTGGTTTTGCAGAGCCAGCCGGCGCGACTGTGGTTGTGTCGCCGGGGCCAGGATGCGTCACCGTGCTCATGGGGATCTCCGTCTCGTGCTGGGCGTGATGATGGGATGAACGGGGTTTCGGTCTGCGGCCACTGCTCAATGGCGGAGGCCGGTCGCGCTAGAGCATGTCTTCTTGCGGGTTAGGCTGCGTCGCTTCCTGCTCGCGATACTTCTGCTCGAGCCAGGCGTCGAAGTCTTCGCGTGATTCAATCGTGATGCGGCCCTTCATCTTGTAGTGGCCCCATCCGCAGAGCTCGGCACAGACCAGGTCGTATTGACCAGTCTCAGTGGCCTTAAACCACACCGGGATTTTCATGCCGGGAACGGCATCCTGCTTGATCCGCAGGTTTGGCAGGAAGAAACTGTGCAGCACATCCATGCTCTTGAGCTGGACGAGGACATCTTCGTCGACAGGCACGTGCAGGTCGTTGACCAGAAAGAGATCGTCGGGCGTGCCGAGCTCTTCGTCTGGGCCGGGATACCGCAGCCTCCATTCAAACTGTCTGGCCACCACCTCAACGGTCGGCTTCATGACGGGGCGCCGCATCTTTACATCAGCCCAGGCATTCATCTGGTAGATGGCCAAGAAAAGCATCACCACGGCCGGGATGATCGTCCAGATCACCTCAAGGGTGTGGCTGCCATGGATATAGGTCGCTTTTTCTTCACCGCGGGCAGCGACATCGTATTTCCAGATAAACCAGAACAGCAGCATCTCGGTGACGATGAAGACGACGCCGGTGAGGGCCAGGATGAAATAGAAAAGGGAATCAATCTCTTTTCCATGAGCCGACACGTCTTTGGGCAGCCACACGTCGATCGACGGAGCCACCGCAAACACGGCAACGCCCAAGACGGGCACGGCAAGGAAAAGAAGGCTCCAAAACAGGCCTGCTAGTCGGTTTCGCACAGTGCGGCGACTCCTGTCACTGGGGACAAAGGTTGTTGGTCGGGTATGGAACTCGGTTACAGCCGATCCCGGGCCACCATGGATCGGTCAGCACCAAGTTCGCCATCAAACTCATAGGGAAGCGAACGGATGTAGTTGACGATGTGCCAGATCTCATCCGGCGACAGCGTTCCGGCAGCCGCGGGCATCGGTGCCCCGTTGATGCCTGCATGAATCCGGTAGTAGAGGTCGAGTGGCCTGCGTCCACCGCGATAGATCGCCTGGCGAAGATTTCGTGGCTGGATGGTGCGTGGGTCGAGCGCGTCGCCGGCAAGCACACGGTCGGACTTGGCGAGCCATGCCCTGTGTTCAGACCGCTCCTCGCTGGTCATGTCTGACGTGCTGGTTTCATGGGCGCTCTGCAGTTCGGCTGACCACTGCTTGACGACTTTATTCCAGTCGTCGTAGTCGTTTGCTTGCCCGTCACCGAGGGCGGTGACGCCGTGGCACTTCACGCAGTTGGCCTTGTTGCCGTAGAAGAGTTCCTTCCCCATGGCGATCGACTCGGTCAGGTCGACCTCGGGCATTTCCGGGACCTCAATGACGGCGTCTTCAGCCTCCTGCCATCGCTCTGCCACGGGCAGCAGGATTTCTTCAATGAGAAAATCCCGGGTTTCGGGAAGCTTGCCTTCGTCCTCGTCGTCGAGCTCGAAGTAATACCGCATCAAAGAAAGTTCGGCTTCTCCCCGCATGCTGAGATACTTCACGTACTCGACGAGGGCATCGACCTTTGTCTCCCCGAGCAGTTCGAAGGAGGGCATCGAGGTGCCGTAGATGCCATTGTTGAGAATGGTGACAAGATCGGCATGGGTGGGCTTGTCTGCCCGCTCGGTGCTCTTGAACTTGAACCAGCCGGGACGGTAGTCCCTCGGGTAGGGATTGAGGAACGCCGCGGTGGGCCCCATGCCGTCGCCCGTCACACCGTGACAGTGGCTGCAGTGCTCACGGAAGAGGCCGTTCTTGCGGCCCACAATGTCGCTATGCACCGGGCCGGCTGCCAGTCGAAGTTTGGCGATGTCGAGGCCGGTTTCCGGCAGGACGACCGGGTTGTCTGGCGTCCCAAACATCGCCTCGAGGATGGTGGCCACCTGCTGCTCTTGTTCCGGCTGCAACCGCTGCTTGGCCGATTCGACCATGTTGGGCCTGAACGTTGCCGCGGGCGTCTGGCCGCATCCGGCGAGGATGGGCAGCAGGCAGCACACACCCAGACACGCCAGGCTCAGCCGCGGGGCTGTGGTGGTCGGTTGATTGTTCTTGCACGCAGTTGCGGAGGGCAGATTCATGACGATAGCAAGAAAGGAAAGAGGATGGGTTTCCTCGCGTACGACGAGGACAGGATGTGAAGGTGATCCAGGGCCGGAGAGTGCTTTCAGCCTCCGAGAGCCGATGCGGGAATCTCAATGTCGCCGATGTTGGTGGTCTGATCTGCTTCGAGGGTGACCGTAAAGCGACCCTTTGACGACCAGTCATACGCCGGCATGTCGGCACCAAGCGCACCGTTGGGGCCGGTGGACCGCTCGTGCCAGACCTGCAGTTCCACCTCTTCGCCTGCGGGCAGGTCGGGGAGCGTGAAGCTGCCGTCGGCGGATGAAACGGCGACGTAACCGTCTTCACGAAAGACCGCGTAGGCTTTCATCCACGGGTGGATGTTGCAGGTGACCATGGTTGGCATGCCGGTTTCCCGGCTGGGGGTGAAGAGCGTGCCCTCACCCGCGGGGATCAGCTGGTTGAAGCTGGTGCCAGAGACATTGGTGTTGTGGCCGATTGGATCGCTGTTTCGGACGTCGATGGGCTGGCCAACCCGAGCTGCGAAAACTGGCGTCAGGAACTCGCAGACCTTCTGGTCAAACACCAACGGCTCCTCGGCGATCTCCCGCTCTTTGACTCGGCTCACCTTGCGTGCGAACACCACGACATTGGCAAGGCCACCGGTGGACTCATCAACCTGCAGTGATTGGTCAAAGAGCTTGCGGCCCTCAGCCGTGCAGACGGCTGTGTCTTTGTCGACAATCAGCTGCTTCGCGGCCGGTGGCGTGCCCACAAACACAAATCGCCCGGTCAGCGTTCCCCAGCCGGTGCCGGTGCTTGCTGCCGCCCCTGCCCCGTCATCGCTCGAGGCATCCTCCGAAGAGAGCGCCACGCGGAGGGTTTCCGCGGCCTCGCGATCGGGAGTTGGAGCCACCAGCCGGCCCTGGCCGCAGCCCATCGCCGTGGCCAGCAGGCAGACGGCAGCAGGAGCGGAGAGACCGACGCGGCATTTCGGCCGAAGGTTCGATGAACGAGAGCGTAGAGTCCGCACGCAAGGTTCCTTGTAAATCAACCAAAGGCTCAGTGAATCAACCAGAGTCTCTCGGAAGAGGCCACAGTCTCTTAGAATGAGAATGAGCCGCTTCCTCGCTGGGGAGAGCCGACAGCCTCCCCCCTCTTCCTACTTGAAGACCGACGCGTCGAGCACCATCTCGCCGAGGTCGGTTCCGTCCGCCTCAACTTCGACGTCCATGCGGCCTCGCTTCACGCTGGTCTTCTTGCCGTTGATCACCATCGAGTCGAGGTAGCCGGCCTTCTCATGCCAGAACTGCAGTTCGACCTCACCGGCGGGCAGCTTTTCGATGGTGAAGCTGCCGTCCTCACCGGTCACGGCGGCGTATGGATTGTCACGGACCACGACCCAGCCCTTCATCCATGGATGGATGTTGCAGGTCACTGCGGCAGGAACCGCCTCATCGGAGCGGAACGTCACCTTCGTCTCACCGCTGGCGGGAATGAGCGTGTTGGAGGCAGGGTTTTTCAGTGTCGCCACGTTGCTGTTGTGACCGACGGGGTCGGAGTTTTTGATCAGCAGGTCCTGTCCGGTCTGCACAAACACAACGTGCGGGGCAAAGCGGCAGTTGAGGTTGTCGAGCACGACAGGCTCGGTTGCCTTCAGATCCGGATGCACGTCGATCTTCCGGTCGCGGACGAAGATCACGATGTTGGCGATTCCCTTGTCCTCGCCAACGATCAGTTCTTCGTTGACAAGGTTGTGCTTTCCACAGACATCGACATCTTTGTCAACCGTCAGCTTCGGAGGGGTGGGGGCATCACCGTCATACACAAAGCGGCCGCTGATGCTGCCCCACTCCGCGGCCTGTGCACAAACGGGGAGCGCGACGAGCACGGAGCCAAGAAGGGTCAACAATGGGCGACGAAGGGAAGGCTGCACCATGGCGAATCTCCAAGAGAGAGGGCGGCGGTTGAGTGTCTTTATTGTAGGCAACAGAGGTCGGTGTTCGAGAACTGATTTCAGGATCCTGTGGCCTACGGCCCCACGCGAGCTGAGTCGCGGGCGTCGGGCTGGACTGACGGACTCCCGGCTGCAGCGTTGCCCGATGGCTCCGTGGCTGCCTCACCTTCGACCGCCTCTGCCGCCGGGGGTTGGAGGAAGGCGTCGAGTGACATGCTGCGGCCGGTGAACGTGTCGTAGTGCATCAGCAGGTCGGTGAGCGCTGAGAGCTGTTCTTCGCTATCGCCCCGGTACAGGTCTTGGCTGACAGGCTTGTCAAACGGGATGTTGACCGGCATGCCTGTGTAGGGCAGGAAACGCTTGGGATTGCCAATCCAGCCGTGGACGTAGTCAGGGCGGAGCCGCTGACGCACCACCGAAAGCTGGGGGGCAAGCGCCTTGGGATTGCCCGGCGGAGCATAGTCGCCGACGAGATGGCACTTCACGCAGTAGTTGCCATTCGTGACGATCCGCATCGCATCTGTGAGGTGCTCGGGGTAGTCCTTTTCCCGTTCAGCCAGCGTGCTCGACTCATATCGCGGATCGTAGTCGTAGGGGAAGTCGGCCCCGTCGACCGCCGCGAAGTAGTTCACGAGAGCGGAGGCCTGCTCGCTTGAGAGATGGAAGCGAGGCATCCGCAGGACCGCTGCTGGCCGAATCGGCTCCGGGGCCAGCAGGAAGGTGTGGAGCCAGCTCGACTGCACCTTCTTGCCCTCACCCACGAGCGGCGGAGGGAGCCATCCCCAGGCATCGTCTGGTTTGACGTTCGGGTTGATCTCGAGTTCGTCCTCGATCACGACCGGGAACAGGAGCCGGGCGAGGTCGCCACCCTTTGCCGGGTAGGTGGAGCCAGCCTCAAGGGCATCTTCGGGCACGAAGATATTCTGCGATCCAACCGCCCAAGGCTCTCCATTGATGATGGCGTCCTTGTAGAGCATGAAGGCCCGATGCGGAATGATCTCAGGATCGTCGTCAGCCTCTTCGCGGTCGATCGGGATGAAGTCCTGATCGACAAGCTGGGGCTGGCCCGTTTCGGCATCGAGAACCGGCAGGCCGTGGAGCGATGCGAAGCGACGTCCCTGGGTGTCGGTGGCGAGCGATGCAGCCAGTTCTTCCTTGGGGAAGTGGGGCTGGAGGAACGCGTAGTCGGGCACGACCGGAGGATCACTGATGGAATCTGGTGCGTAGCGGATATCCCAGCGTTCGGTTTCCAGCACGTGGCAGCCGCCACAGTTGAACTGCTCAAGGACCGCAAGACCGTCGAGCCGGGCCTGTTTGCGTGGGCTGGGGCGATGGAGGAACTCTTCGGCAGGGGGCTCTGCGACCAGGCCCAACACGAAGGTCATCACCGCTTCCCGTTGCTTTTCATCGAACGGGAACTGCGGCATGCGGTACCGCTCGTTGTACGACTTGTTTTCAGTCTTCTGGTAGTCGTAACTGCGAGGGGCCCGAAGCTTCTGCCAGAGGAAGCCCTGGCGATCGTGCGCCAGCATCTTCTCGAGGAAGTAGCCGGTGTCGGGATCGACCGACTCGGGGCTGACATGGTGCTCACGGGTGTCGGCGTATGCCAGATCCGCAGCGACGACCGGGTCCACGAGCTCGTCTTCGGCTGCATGATCGGCATGCCCGGCATCACCGTCGTGGGCATGGTCTTCGTGGGCCTCCTCATCGCCATGCAGAGCCTCGAGGCCGGCGTGAGGGGCGGCGTGGCCATGGCCATGACCACCGAGTTCCTTCATCAAGTAGGGAACGATCTGTTCAAAGGCGATCTTGGAAGACTCCTTTCGCCCCCAGTCGGCCAGTGCAGCACCCGCCGGCTTGGCATCTTCAAAGCCCGGGATGTTGTGGCACGAATAGCAGGCGAGCTTGCCGATCGTCTTCTTGCCAACGTATTCGAGCAGCTGACGATCTCGAGCCGCCTCTTCGGTGGAGAGGCCGACGAGCATCGACTCGTCGCCGCCGATCGCAGCCATCGACTCCGGCAGGCCCTGGGTCGAGTAGTCGTGTGCCTTGTCCTTGGTGAAACGGCCCTCGAGGTAGAGGGCGGCGAGCTCTTCGGTGGCAGCCCGCTCGTCGGCCGTCAGGGAATCGGCGGCGGGAATGTCGCTCGGCTGCCAGTCTTGAGTGGACTGCATCAGCCAGGCGGTGGCATCGGCAGCAGGGTCGCTCACCGTGCCGTCAGGCAGCGTGACCGGCTCCAGCAAGACGTTCGGCATCAGCGTCTTGGGGTGGTAGCGGCCAGGCTCCCGGAGCCAGCTGTAGAGCCACGCTTCGCCGTTGGGATTGGAGGCAAGTTTCGCGCCGATTCTCGAAAGGTCTGGCCCCTGGTTGTTGGTGGCTTCGGGAAACTCTTCGTGCTGGTGGCAGGCGAGGCAGCCGCGAACCTGGACCACCTTCCGGCCACGCTCGGCATCCGGCTCGGCAGTGATGCCCTCGTAAGGGGTGACGTAGTCAAACGGCGAGCTGACGGCATCGAGGTAGGCGATGATCGAACGGATTTCGATCGGCTCATACCGCTCGCTCTCCTCCAGGCCAGCGCCTGAGAGATGATCCCAGAGCCCAAAGAAGCGAGGCATCTTTGTCGTCGGGCGGAAGTCCATCGGATTGCGGAGCCACGAATAGAGCCAGTCGAAACTGACCTTCGACGACAGATACCGCAGGCTCGGGCCAACCTTCGGCAGGGCGCCGGGAGTTTCAGGGTCGTTGAGCAGCGAACCGAGCGTGTGGGATCGGCTGGTCAGCACCGCGTCGTCACCGGCTGCGGCGTCTTCCTTGATCATCGTGGAGAGCTGAGCCCGGGCGCTGGCGGTGCTGGGACCGCTCCGCACTTCCTCGGCCAGCCGCACGGCGGTCGGCGCGAGATCCGCGAGGCCAGGATCGGACAGCAGCGCCTCGGCAGCTTCGTGGAAGTTGGGAGCGAGCCGCATGTCCGGGCCGACACGGGTGTCGGGGCCGGCGTAGCCATTGATTTCATGGCATCCGTAGCAGCCGTATTCGCGAATGGTGTGGTAGCCCTCGACAAGCTTGGGCGCTGGGGGCTCGGGAAACTCGCTGCTGGGCTCGAGATCGATCACCTGATGGTGGCACTTGAGGCAGCTCGATTCCTCGAACCGCTCGGAGTGCATCGGGTAGATCCAGTGGTGGTTGTCAAACCAGCCATACTCGTCGTGCCAGTCGTGGGCCTGTTTGGGCGAGTTGGGGCTGTGGGAGGCCCACTTGAAGGAGGTCGCACTTCCCTGCCCTTCATGGCAGATGGTGCAGCCAAAGACCTGCTTGGGGTGAGGGCTCAAGGAGCCCACAAACAGGTCGAGCCGGGGGTGGCTGGCATAGGGCTGAGGAACGCCACGGCGGACAACCAGCTCAAGCGACGTGCCCCATGAGGGGCTCTCGATCAGCCCAGCGGCAGCCACGTCACGCGCGTAGGTGCGGCCACCGTCGATCGAAACAATCACGTCGCCGGTCGTCAGGCCGGCGATCGCTGCCAGACTCTCTGGCCGAACGACAGTCACCGTCGGATCGTCCGGGTTGAACAGACCCTGGTCGGCGAGGCGAAGGCCATACAGCCGCTCCAGCTGGTCGTTGCCATCACCCTCGACGTTGAGCGTGGTCTCTGCGGACCCCGACGCGTCGTCTGCCGTCGGATCCTCGGGCGTCGGGAGAGCAAGTGTGATGAGATCGGTTTCGGGGTAGCCCGGGTCTAAGGGGTTGCCCGGAGCAGACTTGTCGATGCCCTGATGGCATGTCGTGCACCGGTCAAAACGGGCGACATCCCGGAAGTTGTTGTTGAAGGTGAGGTCCGGCAGCCAGATCTGATCGATCCGCAGCGGACTGTTGAAGGCATCGAGCACTGGCAGCTCGAGAATCGTCTTGCCGAGATTGTTGGCCTTGTCGTCGCGGGTCTTGGACAGCATTTCCAGCCCCTGACGGTGATCCGCCAGAGATTTCGCTGCGGCGTCTTCCTCGCCGGTGATGTCGCGGAGAAGCTGCTCAAGGGCCTTGCGGTGCGTGGTCGCAGCCTGGCTGGTGAGCGTCGCTTCGGTGACCTTGGCCGTTGCCGCTTCGGCAAGGGCCTGAAGTTCGTCGAGGGTTCGGGGTTCGGCGTCGGCAGCAACCGCCAGCTCGAAATCGGCTCTCGCTTTGTCGAACTGCGCCTTGAGGAGCTTCAGTCGCCCCGCAGCCTGGTCCTCGCGGTAGCTACAGCGGTCGACGATATCGCGGAGCCGCTCAAGCAGATCTCCGCGGAGCACAAACCGCTCGTCAGGATCGGTGGTTTCTGCGAGACGTTCAACGTCGGCCCTGGCGAGTTCGGCAGCCTCAGCATCTTCGGCGACGGACTCGGCCTGGCCCAAGAACGCTGCCGTGATCGCTGGATCGAGGTCAGCCCGTCGAGCCTCGGCAAGAGCCGCCTCGAGGCCCTTTGAGACCTCCGTGAAGGCGCGTGATTCCTCTTCCGTGACGCGAGCGGCTGCTGTCCAGGTTTCGAGCTCACGAAACTCGCGCTGATACTTCTTCCAGGGGCGATTGTGGTCGACCACGAGCATCGCCACCGTCGCAACAAGCAAGGCGATGGCAGACACACCGAAAACGACGTGCAAAACCTTGAGGTCGCGCCAGGTCTGTTCAGTTGCGGGCATGTCGGACGTTTCTCTAGCGGGCGAGTTGAAGAATCGAAGGGACGAGCGACCGTGTCAGAAGTTCAGCGAAAGTTCGGGAATACTGACGATGTAGCTGAGATTCATCGTCCACCGCAGAACCATCTTCAACGGGAGGCTGAGCATCAGGAGCATGAGGTTTGCCATCACCATGTATCGTATGAAGCCCATCTTGGCGTAGTAGCGGCGGAATATGGTGACGGCCATCAGCGGTGGCAAAAGCACGAGGTAGCCGCCAACGAGCAGGAGCCCCGGACCTTCCCTGAGCAACACGGTGCTGATCTGGGTGAGCACGGAACTCCCAGCGGCAGCGACCGGGATCGGCTGGTCAAGAAACCGTGTCCAAAACACCTGCGTCAGGCTGACATTGTTGAGCACCTCCACCTTGTAGGGCGTCCAATACTCGAACGGACCGAAGAAGTTCCAGTTGGGGCCGCGAAGAAAGGTGCCCAGGATGATCAGGGTGATCCACAGTTCGAGAAAGCCAAACTGCCAGGTGAGATACGCAAACTTCCGTTCGGCGATGGAGTAGTAGCCGTTGCCCTTCTTGTTGAAATCGAGATACGGCAACGCCATCAGGCCAAAGATCACCAGGCTCGGCAGCACCACGCCGGCGTACCAGGGGTCGAAGTAGACGAGCATCTCCTGGAGGCCGAGGAAGTACCACGGAGCCTTTGAAGGATTGGGCGTCTTCACGCTGCTGGCGGGCTCCTCAAGCGGGGCGGGCAAGAGAATCGCCCACGCGAGGAGAAAGGCTGCCACGGCAATCATGCAGATCAGTTCGGTGTAGACGAGGTCTGGCCAGACCAGCACCTTCTCGTCGTTCACCTTTTCCATCGGTGGTTCGCCACGAGCGATTCGCTCGTCGTTCACCACGGCCTGCTTCGTGGCGACCCACGTGAAGAACGCAAGCAAGAACACCAGGCCGACAATCGGCACGTTGTCAGCCTTCATCACGATGAGGGCAAAGTTCTGGTCGGCCATGGAGAGGCCCATCAGCAACAGTGCCACATTGAAGAGCGTCCAGGCGACCATCGGCTGAACGAAAAACGTGCGATACACAAAGAAGGCCACCAGCAGCACGGTCGTGCCGACGGTGTAGTTCACCGGCCCGGAGAGCGTGTTCACCAGATCACGCAGAGCCTGCGGAAGGGCTGGAACAGTGCCCTCGACGCCCGAGAGGGCGAGGCTGCCGAGCACCATCATCACAGAGGCAAACGCCGTCCAGACGATCGCCCAGCCTGGCTGGTTCTTACGCTGCCAAAGAATCAGGGCGGCGATGCCGTTCATGACAGCAATCGCGGCGTAGTATCCGCCGAGGAACCCCGAAACGTCCTTGAGGAACAGTTCGTTCGAATGCATGGCCGTGCCGGACGTCTTTTCTGAGGGAAAGGGATAGGGGAATCAAAAAATCTTGCTGCTTGCACATTCCCTGATGGCGGGCTGCCAGCAGCCCGCGACTCAGGTGCCGGTGAACTACAGCGGTCCGCTGATACCGCCGTCTTTTCGCACCCGCCAGAAATGAATGGCCAGCAAGAGCGCGACAGCGAGCGGAATCGCAATGCAGTGGAGCACGTAGAAACGATTGAGCGTTTCCTCGCCAACGAACCGGGCTCCCAGGAGACCGAAGCGAGCGTCAGATCCGTCGGTGATCATGTCGATTCCACCGATCGTGAGCAGCTGCTGGCCAGGACCCTCGTAACCCAGCAGCGGGGTGGCTCTGGCCATGTTGGAGCCGACCGTGATCGCCCAGATGGCCAGCTGATCCCAAGGCAGCAGGTAGCCCGTAAACGAAAGCAAGAGCGTGAGCAGGAGCAGGATCACGCCGATCACCCAGTTGAACTCACGCGGCGGCTTGTAGCTGCCGGTGAGAAAGACGCGATACATGTGGAGCCATGTCGTAATCACCATCGCGTGCGCACCCCATCTGTGGAGTTCGCGGAGGATGCCGAGGCTCGTTACGTCGCGGAGGGCAAGGATGTCGTTGTAGGCCCATTCCAGTGTGGGCCGGTAGTAGAACATCAGCAGCACGCCGGTGACGGTTTCCACCAAAAAGAGAAAAAACGTCACGCCACCCATGCACCAGGTGAAGGAGAGGGCGATGCCCTGCTTCTTGATCGACACCGGATGAAGGTGCAGGAAGAAGTTGGTGAGCATGACGACGATCCGGTTCCGCCGATCGAGCGGCATCGGATGCCGGAAGATGCTCTTCCAAATCTGGGAGTTGCGGATCGTTTCGCCGATAGCCATGAGTGTGTCCGAATGGGCTGCGTTCGTGTGAGAAAGGTGTGGGTGGTGGCGTCGTGCAGACGCCGCATGGATCGTGGCCTCAGGCAGTCACATACGACGCCGGATCAGACCACTGTCCGAGCTCTTCCTGGAAGGTGCGGCTCTTGTCGACCTCGAGCTGGCCGTCGTCTGAGATCTGAATGGCATACCGCTCGAGCGGCCGCGGTGCTGGCCCCTCGAAGTTCACGCCATCCTTGTAGAACCCGCTGCCGTGACAGGGGCACTTGAACTTCTGCTCGGCTTCAAGCCAGTTGGGGGTGCATCCGAGGTGCGTGCAGACGGTCTTGAGGGCATAGATCTGCTCTTCCCCCTGAACCTCGCTGTTCACCACCCAGACGCCGTATTGGGCGACATACTTCGTTTCGACCTTGCCCGCTGGGAACGCCTCTTTGAAGCCCACCTTGAAGCGGCTTGGCGGCTCAGCCAGGACGTTGGGGAACAGGAAGCGAGCAAGACCGAGTGAAAACAGGCCGCCTGTCACGGACAGGGCTGTGAAGCCCACCGCCATGAACGATCCCATGGCGATCGAAAGGAAGCCGCGGCGATCGTCGGTTGCCGCAGCCTTCTTGGCCACGACGGGACGGGTCGGCTTGGGAGGGACTGGCCGTGCAGCCGGCTTTGCTTTGGCAGTCGGCTTGGCCTGCGGCTTCGCGGAGGCCGGAGCGTCGGCTTTGCTGGTCGGCCCTGGCTTCGCACCGCGGGCCGCCGCAAGAATGCTGGCCGTGTCTCGCGGGAGGGCGGCCATGGTCGGGGCTGCGGGCTTCTCCGCCGCTTTGCCAGCGGCCGGCTTGGCAGCGGCAGGCTTCGGCGCGGCCGCAGCGGCAGGCTTCGGCGCGGCCGCAGCGGCAGGCTTTTCAGCCGCCGTGGCCTCTCCAGACGATTTCTGGCGAGCCATCTTCATGATGTCGGCCACGCTCGGCCGTCCGCCGCCCTTGCCGACAGCGGGCTTCGCGGCAGGTTTCGGCTCGGCTGGAGGGGTGCTCGCCGTGGTGGCTTCCACCTCGACGGGCGCAGCCGGTTCGGCTGCAGCCGTCTCGGGGGCATTGCCGGCCCCGTCGCCCCCAGCCTTTTGGGCTCGTGCGGCCGCAAGGATCTCCGCCACCGACATCTTCTTCCGATCAGCCATGCTGCTCACCTTCACGCTTGCCCGCGACCATCAAGCGACACACACCCCTACCCTGCGAGCCTTCGCTTCGGAAAAACGGTCCCACGAAGCAGGTGTGGAGTCCACGAAAACGGCTCGCTCGACGCCTTCGCGACGACAAAAAACCGCGTGCTGCCTCCATGCGGGCATTCGGAAATGCCCCGTCCATGCTGAGGCCGCGAACGCAATGCTCACCCTGCTCTGCTCCATTTCGAGCATTCTTCCCTAAAATCCTCGGGAAAAATTGGGGTTCGTGATTTTTTTCACGAAGTCTCTCTTAACTCTATCGGCCAATGCGGCACTGTCAACGTCAGCCCACGTCGTTGAAGCCACCCGCTTTGCCCCGGTCTCTTGTGGGAGAGCCCGCATGACCGCCACAATCGGTCCTGGAGTTGCGTCGATTGGCGAAAACCGCAGCATGGCTGTCCTGCTGTTCGTTGTGGCCGAGCCGGCAGCATTCCAGGCCGTGTTTCTGAAGGAATCAAGCGATCGTGCCCCACTCAAAGCGTGTTCTTGTCGTTGGATCCGGGGGGCGAGAGCATGCGATCGCCTGGAAACTTGCCCGTGACGGAGCGGAGGTGCTGATTGCGCCGGGAAACGCGGGCACCGCGGAGATCGGGCAGAATCTGCCGATTGCCGCCGACGACATCATGGGGCTGCGAAGTGCCGCCGAAAAACATGCCGTCGATCTGACGGTTGTCGGGCCTGAGGTGCCCCTGGTTGCCGGGATCGTCGACGCGTTTCAGGAGCGCAAGCTGCGGATCTTCGGGCCAACGGCAGACGCTGCCCGGCTCGAAGGCAGCAAGGCCTTCTGCAAAAAGGTGCTCCATCGAGGGGATGTGCCCACGGCAGCTCATCGCGAGTTTCGCCGGGCGGCAGAGGCCCGCGAGTATCTGCTGGCCCGCGAAGAGACGCCGCTGGTGGTGAAGGCCGACGGGCTTGCTGCCGGAAAGGGCGTTTTTGTCTGCTCCACTCGCGACGAAGCCGTCGCGGCCGTCGATGCCCTGGCAGACAACGGCTGCTCCATCCTGATCGAGGAGCGGCTGGATGGCGTGGAGGTAAGCGTGATGGCCATCACTGATGGCCGCACGATCGTCACCCTGCCGCCCCTCCAGGATCACAAAGCCGCCTACGACGGCGACCAGGGGCCCAACACGGGTGGCATGGGGGCCTACTGCCCCGCGCCGTTTGTCGATGCCGCGATGCTCGCGGAAATCGAGGAGCAGATTCTCGTTCCCACGATTCATGCCATGAAGCGCGGGCGGACCCCCTTTCAGGGCCTGCTCTACGCCGGGCTGATGCTCACCGCACAGGGCCCCAAGGTGCTGGAGTTCAACGTCCGGTTTGGAGATCCGGAGTGTCAGCCGCTGATGGTGCTGCTGGAGTCGAGCCTGCTGGAGCTGCTCGACGCGGCGGTCGACTGCCGGCTTGAGGACGTGGCCGCCCCGACGTGGCGTGCGGAGGCCGCCGTGGCGGTTGTGATGGCAGCAGAGGGCTATCCCGGGGCCTATCCAACCGGCCATCCGATTCGTGGGCTCGACGAGGCGGCGGCCATCCCCGGTGTGCAGGTGTTTCAAGCAGGCACCCGGGCAGACAATGGAAAGATCGTCACGGCGGGAGGCCGCGTGCTGGCGGTGACCGGCACGGCGGCAACATTGCCGCAGGCCAAACTCCAGGCCTACACAGGCGTGCGGGCCATCCGCTGGCTCGGCGGGTGGTGCCGGAAAGACATCGCCGACAAGGGCATCAGCCGTGAGCGGCAGCTCGCTTCGCAGGCCGAGGAGGTTGGCGGCTGATGAAACTTCGGGCCGGTATCGTGGGGCTCGGCCGCAACTGGGAGAGCCGATATCTCCCAGCACTGCGAACCCTGGCCGACCGTTTCGAGGTCCGTGGCATCTGCGAAGAAGTCGCCCATCGGGCCGAGCGGGCCGCCAGAGAACTCGGTGCCATTCCCGTCGATGGCTACCGGGCCCTCGCCGCTCGCGACGACATCGATGTGATCCTCTGCCTCGCCGATCAGTGGTATGGGGTGACCCCGATCCTTGCAGCCTGCGACTTTGGGAAGGCGGTCTACTCCGCGATCTCCTTTCCTCTGGAGGCGGAAGAAGCCACGCTGCTTCGCGAACGGGTGGATGCCAGCGGCATCGCCTTCATGGCTGAGCTTCCCCGTCGCCACGCCCCAGCCACGATTCGGCTCAAAGAACTGATTGCGACGCGGCTCGGCAAGCCCCGCATGCTGTTTTGCCACCGCCGTGTGGCCGTTGAGCAGCAGGAGGCGAGCGGCTCGAGAGACCGCGGTCGCGAGTCGCGCGACCTGATGGAGCTCGTCGACTGGTGCGGCTACGTCGCAGGCACCCCGCCGACGAGCGTGGTCGCGGTGCGGCATGCCGAGGCGGAGGCGTCTGGCCACGACGACTACCAGATGATGAGCCTCGACTACTCGGCGAGCGGCCACGCTGGCGCAGGCTGCCTCGCCCAGATCAGCTGCGGCTACTACATCCCGCAGCAGTGGGAAGAGGCTGTCACCTTCCGCCCACCTGCCGCGCTCCAGGTCGCCTGCGAGCATGGCATCGCGTTTGTTGATCTGCCTTCGTCACTGGTCTGGTTTGACACGGCAGGCCGCCATATGGAGTCGCTGGAGAACGACCGACCCGTTGGCGAGATGATGCTCGCCCAGTTTCACCGGATGGTGACAAGCCTCGTCCGCCACGTCAGCGGTCTCGACGACACCCTGTTTGCCATGCAGGTCGTCTCAGCCGCCGCCGTCAGCCAACGCGAAGGCGTCCGCATGAAGCTTTGACCGGCCTCTGACCGCCGCTTCGTGCCGGGGGACTATTCGCAGCGGATGAAACGGGACGGGTCCTCGGGTGCCGAAGGCACCTCGGCACAGCCGAG
>CALCGM010000637.1 GCA_937900985.1 uncultured Planctomycetaceae bacterium
AGCGGGACGGTTATGAGGGATCGCCCCAGGTGCAGAGGGATTCGACGTAGGCGGCGGAGCCGTCGCGGAGCCAGCCGTCGAGCTGGGCGACGTCTTTGAGCTGCTGGCCGCGGAGGCGGGGCACGACGAAGAAACGGCTGGAGACGTCGGCGAGGGCCGTCATGTCGCCCCAGAGCTTCTCAAACTGCGTGACCGGGAAGACATCTTCCTGGCCATGGCCCCATCGCTTCTTGACGTCTTTGAGCGTGACGTAGGTTGGCACCCGGGTGGCGGCATCGCGAATGGCGGCAGCCACGCGGGGCTCGTCGCTGAGGTCGCTGCGGGCCAGGCCGAAGAAGGCCAGCAGCTGATCGATGTCGATCCAGGTGGAGAGCGAGTTGTAGAACCGCAGGCGAAACTCATCCTCTTCCCGCGGCATGGCGAGGCCTTCCACGAGCCTGGGCCGGCCGCTGACCCGGGCCAGGCCGCCGCCGCGGTCTTCGATGCGGCGGGGGATCACCTCGTAGGAGAGGCAGCTACCGCCGGCGATGTGCTCACCGAGGATCGCTGGATCGAGGTCGGCGCCGACAGTGTCGATGTTGTGCAGGAAGAGCCACTTCAGCTGCGGCCGTGCGGCAAGCAGCGAGGCCAGCACGCCGTTGCGGAGCATGTTGGGCAGCTCATACCAGTGGCCCACCGGATGCAGGCACTGCTGCGGCAGGTTGTCGGTGTAGTCGCTTCCCTCGCCGGCAGCAACCGCCCAGCCCAGCAGCGCCGCATGCAGGCTGTTGCGGACCTTCTGCTTCTGCTCGTCGAGCGTCTGGTGGGCCAGTTCATCCCAGGCAAACCGCAGGTCGCGGGCGGTGGGCACCAGCCGCAGGCCGATGGCCCGGCCCGGCGAGAGATGCAGCTCAACGTGGTTGCCGGGGGGAGCACGGTCAAAGGCGGCGGCGATCTGCGTGTGGGTCAGGTGGCTGGTGGTGACCACATGGGGCACCGGCATGCCGGCTGCCTGAGCCGCCCGCCGCGACTTGGCCAGGTGCACCTCCAGAAAGGAGCGGTGCTGCCCGCCGAGCTTGCAGAACGGATTGAGGGCTTTGACGACGCCGGCTCCCTGTGTCCAGCGGCTCCCCACGCCGGCGGCCAGGGTGACCACAGCGACCTCGCCGGCGGCCAGTGCCCTCCGGCCTGCAGCGGCATGATCGCCGGCTCCCGATCGCCTTTCGGCGGTGCCCACCCAGGTCACGTCGTCGTCGCGAACATCCTCAATGCGGGTCGAAGGAGCCAGCCGATTCTGCGCGAGGCCGATCCTGCCGTGCACGAGGTCGCTGCGGATCTGCTCATGCTGCACCGCATCGAAGCCGAGATCGGTCAGCAGCTCTCGCAGGCTGCGGTCGCTGCCAGCCGACGCGGCGCGGGGAAAGAGCTGATCGAAGAGGGTGTCGACCATGCCGGCGAGCTGCGGCTGCGTGCGGCAGGCGGCGGCAAAGGCGTCGAGCTCACTGCGGCGCGAACGCGGCAGCTCGCGACGGTCGGCCTTGAGCAGGGTGGGCACCGTAAGGGCATAGTAGCCTGGCGGCATCAGGGCTTCGCCGCCTCGCAGCAGGCTGCAGCGGGTTCCGTGCTGGTTGATCGCGAAGTCGTAGACCACCGGCTCCATGGCGAAGGGCAGGGCATGCTCGAGCTGCCGCTTGGCCTCGCCCATGATCTCGCCGAGGGCCTCAAGCGCCTCTGGCTTGGCGTCGGGCGTGACGATGAAGCCCATCCCGCCGCCGCTCATCCCTCCGAGCATCCAGAAGCCGAGAAATCGCTTCCCAAACCGCTGGCGAACCTGCTCGATCACGGTCTCGGTGTAGCGGTTGGTGGCCCAGGGAATGATCGTCTGCAGGGGGCCGAAGAAGTTGCGGGTGGTGGCGGCGGCGATCCGGGGCACGTCGCCCGTTTCCACCGCAGCGATGATCTCATCGAGGATGCGGCCGGCTTCGTCGCGGGCCTGCCAGGCCTCGCCGCTTCGCAGCAGATACTTCTCCGTCACCATCTCCAGAATCGGGCCGACGTTCTGGGCCATCCCGCCATGCACGAGCACCAGCGACGCTTCCAGGTTGCCGCCGAGCGGCACCGGCTCGTGGGTCGGCAGCAGCCGGCCGCGGCTGATGCCATGCTCGGGATCGCCCGCCGCGGCCTGCACGCCGCGGATCAGCTTGGCGGCGGGCCACACACCACCGGAATCCTGCCAGCCGCCGCCACTTCCCCCGAGCCACTCGCCAAGGATGGCGCGGGCTGCGACGAGCCGCCGCTCGCGTTCTTCAAGGGTGCCGGTCAGGGAGCCGGTCTGCCCGGTGGCCCGCATGCAGACGGCGATCAGGGCCGCGAGCAGGTTGGTGGAGACCGCCAGCCGCGAGCCCTTGGGAATGTTGTTGACGCTGCTGACGATCTCCAGGCCGAGGCCCGGGCCGATCAGCCGCTCGAGCACCGCTGCCATGCTGGCCCCGGAGCCCTCGAGGCCCGAGGGCACGATGCCCCCAGCAATCACCGCAGCCTTTAAGAGGCCGAGGTAGTCGCGGGCAAAGTCAAACACCTCGGCCACGTCGCGGATCTCGGCCGTGGCGGCCAGGTCGACACTCGTCAGCCGCAAGACTGGCTCATCGATGACCCGCAGGAAGGCCTCCACCGGCGGCTTGGGCTCTGCGTCGCGGCCATGCACTGCCAGATCGACCGAGATGTTGAGCACCCGCGCGGCCTCGGGGTAGTCCATGCCGAGGAAGAAGATGTCGCTCCAGCCGGCATGGGAGAGGTCCATCCGCACCGGGGTGGTTTCCCGCAGCACCGGGAAGAGCGGACTGCCGCTGCCATCGCTGCCGCGGTCGAGCAGCTCGGGTCGGATCCGCAGGGGATGGTCGGCCGGATGGCCCATGCGAAACATCCAGCGGTTGCCCGCGAGCGACCGCACGCTCCGCCGCACCTGATCGGCGAGCGTCTGCAGGGCGAGGTCGTGGTAGGCGGCCGCCAGGCTGCTGGAAACGGCGTCGGAAGGGCCGCGGCTCCGCTGCTCGGTGAGAAAGACCTCGATCGCCTCTTCAAAGCGGCGGTTGAGCAGATGCTCGTAGCCGGCGTGGGGGATCAGCGAGGCTGCCGAGCCGAGCTGGGGCGGGAGGAAGAAGCGGTGGATCGCCGAGAGAAAGAACAGGCTTCGCACCCGCTCGTAGAGGTTGGGGCTGGTGTGGCGAAACGCTTCAAGGGCTTCACACTCCGCCAGCAGCTCCGCCGCGGTGAGCCGCTCGCAGACCGACTCGATGCTGGCGTTGCGGTGCTGCGGCTCGGTGGCGGTGATGATCGCCACGAGCTGCGAGGGTGTGGCCGAAGCCGCTGTGGCCGCGTGCATGACTATTCCCCGGCGGGCTGCTTGGCGAGCAGGTCGACAAGCTGGGCGAGAATCTCAGCCCGGTCGGGGCCGGCCAGGCCGAGGGCCAGCTGGGCGGTGAGCAGGCCGTAGGTCAGGCCGAGGTTGTAGCGGCGGCCGGCCAGCTCGCTGGCAAGGTAGCGTTCCCGCTGGGCGAGGGTGGCCAGGGCTGGCGAGAGCTGCCGCTGGCCCTGGCTGCCGAGCTCCTCCAGCAGCTCGAACACGGTGGGGGTGAGCACGTGCATGCCGAAGAAGCAGAGGTAGTGGCCGGCTCGCAGCCCCGGCACCGTCAGCTCCTCCTCAGCGAGCGTTGGTGTCGGCTTCTCGAGCACCTTCTCAATCGTGTAGAGCCCGCGGCGGCCGGGCACAAGCTGGCCACCGACAGCGCCGAAGTAGGGCAGCATGTGCTCCCGCGTGGCCTGCACGGCCGACACGCAGCAGTCTTCCGCCTTGGCCACCGCCACCAGCTGGCAGGCGCAGGGCGTGGCTGCAGGTCCGCCATGCTCATCGCTCGCAGTCGCATCGCTGACGTAGAGGTGGTCGCCCACGAAGTGCAGGAAGGGCTCGTCGTCGACAAACCGCCGCGCCTGCAGGATGGCGTTGCCGTAGCCTGCGGCCTCCGTCTGTGGAATCAGCTCAAGCCTGGAGGCCGCCGCCCCGGCTGCCTCGCGGAAGTCGGCCTCATCGCCCGGCCGCACCACGATCGCCACCTCGTGGGCCCCGGCAGCCACGGCCTCTTCCACAATGATTGCGAGAGCCGCTTTTGTGCGGCGGTCGCGGTCAACGAGCTGCTGCAGTGGCAGGTGCCGGTCGTCGCGTGCGGCAGCGGTGATGACAGCACGGGTGATGTTCATGGCGTCGGAGCCCCCCGAGAGGATGCCCCAGTATGCCATGCGGTTGCCGCTGCGGCTTCACGGAAGCGGCTTACGGCACGTAGGTGATGCCGGTGGCCGCGGTGAGGTCGACGTTGCCGAGGGCGTTTTCCAGGATCGTGTTGCGGATCACGCTCGTGCCGCTGCAGTCGCCGCTGGCGAGCAGCCCGTAGGCGAGGCTCGTGAGGATCGTGTTGGCGGTGGTGCGGGAGGTGCCATCCCAGAAGACGCCCAGCCGGGCAAAGAGTTCATCGAGCGGCGTCTCGCCGACAGCGAGATTTTGGGCGGCGGTCAGCAGCAGGCCGCTGCCGCCGGAGGCGGTGATCTGGTTCGCCACGATCACGCTGCCCTGCGTATCCCCCGCCACGCGGATGCCGTTGCTGCCGTTGGCGGTGATGCGGTTGCCAGTGCCCGGAATGCCGATCATGTTGTCGCGGCCCGCGTTGATCCAGAGGCCATCGCCCGTGTTTTCCCGGATCTCGTTGCCGACCACGACCGTAGCGGTGGCCTTGCCGAGGGTGATGCCGGGGCCATTGTTGAAGAGCACGCGGTTGGCCATCAGCGGCCCGGAGCCTCCGATGACCGTGCCCGAGGTGCCCTGGCCGATGAAGATGCCGCCAAGGCCGTTGGGAAGCAGCTCGGTGGCGCGGAAGCCCGCCCCGACAATCGTGTTGAAGATGTGGTTGTCGTAGGCATGGCCGCGGACCTCGATGCCGTAGCGGCCGTTGCCCGACATGTGCACCTTCGTTTCGACCGACGGATTGAAGCCGCCGATCGCGTTGCCATGGGCGGTGCCAGTGATCACGATCCCGCTGCCAAGGTTGGGAAGCGCCGCGTCGATCGAGGAGTTGGTGCCGGCGGCGGTGTCTTCGACGATCACGCCGCTGGCGTCGCCGCCGATCACGATGCCGTTGCCGAGGTTGCCGGCGACCAGGCAGGTGCGGATCAGGTTGTCGCCGCCGGTAGCGGTGATCTGGATCCCGTTGAGCTGATTCGGGATCGCGCCACCGAAGGCCGCCATGCCAGCAAAGTTGTTAAACGACACGAAGCCGCTCACCTGATCTGCGATTTCGATGCCGTGGCCGCTGTTGCCCGAGGTCACGTTGCCCATCGGAATCACGCCACCAGCCTGGATGCCAGCGGAGGTGCCGTTGGCCAGGATACCGCTGCGGCCATTGGGCACGGCGACGGCGTTGTTGGCGGCAGTGCCGGTGAAGTTTGCCTGCACGGTGGTGGTGTTGGCATTCGTGATTCGCAGCCCGTTGCTGCCGTTGCCGGAGAGCACGTTGTAGAAGACGAACGGGCTCTGCTGGAACGTGGTGCCCAGCAGGGTGTTGCCGTTGGCTCCGGCAATCGCCACCCCGTCGCGGGCGTTGCCGAGGGCAGCGTTGCCCGAGGCGGTCGTGCCGATGAAGTTGCCCGCGAGCGTGTTGGAGCTGGCGGCCCCCTGAATCGCCACGCCGTTGGCCGCGTTGCCGGAGATCAGGTTGCCTTGCGGTGGCCGGACAAACACACGGGCGGTGGGATCATTGCCACCGGTGGCCACGCCGCCGAGCAGGTTACCGCTGGAGCCGCGGGTGAGCAGGATCCCGTTGGCTGCGTTGGGAATGGCCACGGTGCCCGTGGTGTCGGTGCCGATCTGGTTCATGGCGACCGTGTTGTCGTGGCTGCCGATCGCGGCGATGCCGTTGCCGCCGTTGCCAGAGATCGTGTTGGAGAGCTGGAAGCCGACGTTGACCTGGGCCTGGTAGCTCGTGACGCCCGCGTCGCCGATGATCACGCCAACGACGGCGTTTCCGTAGACCGAGTTGGCAGTGGCTGGGCTTGGCTTGCCGGTCACGTCTGGGCCCGGCTCAATCGCGACCCAGGTCATGTCGCCGAAGGAGCCGTCGGTGGCGCGGGTGACGCTTGCCAGGCCGCTGGTCAGGGCATCACCGGCGGCAAGGGCCGTGCCGGCGAGGGTGTAGACGCCCTTCTCCACGCTGCTGATGCCCTGGAAGTGGGTCCGAGGATTGGCGGAGCCTGCGTAGGAGAAGCCGCGCCAGTTGGAGAAGGTGCCCGTCAGCTGGTTGTAGTCGACCAGCGAGGCCATGCCGATCGGCTGCAGCGGGTTGTCGACGTTGTTGACCGGCGACTGGGAGAAGCCGCCACAGATGGTGTAGCTGCCGTCGCCATTGTCCCAGATGCCATAGGCCGTGTTTGACACGCTGCCCGGGAAGACCAGTTCGGTAAACGCCTCGCTGGCGAGATCGTAGACGAAGGCCCGACCGGTTTCGGTGGGGGCGTCGGAAGTCACGTAGTTGCCGACAGCCAGGCCGCCCATGGTGCTGTGCAGGAAGTTGATCGGCGAGCCGTTCCAGATCGTCGTGTAGTTGTCGGGGTTGGCGAGGTCGTCGGCCATCGTGTCCAGGTTGCCCTGAAAGGAGAAGCCGTAGCGGGTGGTGTCGCCGGCGAGGATGTAGGTGCCCACGAGGAGCACCTCGCCGTTGCCGAGGTCGTCGGGGCCATACACGCTCGTGGCGGTGCCGGTGCCGCCAGGGAAGTTGACGGCGTAGGTCTCGCCTGTGGCCGAGCCTTCAAGAGGCCCCACGTAGAGCAGGCCACTCTCAACGCCGCCGGCATTGCTGGTGCCAGTGATCAGAAAGTCGCCGCTGTCGAGCCCGCGGATGCCTGTCCAGGTCTGCACCGGCAGGGAGATGCTGCTTGTGCCGAAGGCGTCGATCGAGGAGACGGGATCGTCGTTGCCAATCAGGTTGCCGTTCGATCCGGGCACCAGCCGGATGCCGTCGCTGCCGTTGGGGATCGCGGTGGTGCCATCGACGCCGAGGCCAATCAGGTTGGCGGCGATCGTGTTGTCGTCGCCATAGACGAGGATGCCCTGCGTGGCGTTGCCGCCGATCAGGTTGCCGGCGGTGCTCGTGCCGATCCGGTTGCCAGAAGATCCTGCGGCGATGACCAGGCCCGCGGCTGCGTTGGGCATGGCAGAGAGCCCGTTGGCTGCAACGCCGATCGCATTGCCTTCAAGCGTGTTGGTGCTGCTAAAGAGCGTTATGCCTGCGTCGCTGGAGCCGCCGAGCGAGACCGAGGTCAGCGAAGAGCCATCGCTGCCGGCAGCGAAGACCAGGCCCGATGAGGCGTTGAAGTCGATCGTGACCAGCGGCAAGGAAGTGAAGCCCGGAGCCGTGCTGCCATCGATCGCGAGGGTGTCGGTGATCTCCGGCAGCGGCGAGGTGAGCTGGATTGTGCCGGCCACGCCAAAGGCAATGTCATCGGCACCGGGGGCAGCGTTGGCCTCGTCGATCACAGTCCGCAGCGAGCCGGCACCCGCATCGAGCAGGCTCGTGACGGTGAAGGTGGCCAGGAGCGTCCGCTGCTCAAGCTGTTCGCAGGCAGGCAGCGGCGATGGGCGGAGCGGTCGTCGACCGCCGCAAGCTGCAGAACGTGAGGTCCGCGAACGAGCAAACTGACGCGCTGACGGCAAGAAGCGGAGCATGGCGAGTGTTTCCCTGGGGCCTCAGATCGAGAGCCGCTGGAAGTGCCAACCGCGACCGGAGAATACTGTGAGCGTGCCACCCAAACCGCTGTGGGTCAAACATTTGGAGTGCCGCCGATGAAGGGGCGTTGCCGTTCTGCCTCGCTGCGGCCAAACGCAACCCCTGCAGGGATGGCTGGATCGAAAGCGACTCGGCTCATCGTCTCGCGTGGCCCTCCCAAAAACGTTCTACTGGGTGCCTCACGGCAAGACGGTGCCGGCTTTCGGGGGAAGGGATCAGAGGGCGGTGTTTCGTGCGTCCCAGGATGCCTCGGGCTGACTTCAAACACCACATGGGAGGTGCGTTTATGACGGAGTGCCAGCGACACGGGTGTGGTAGGCGGGGGCTCTCACGATGGCTGGCTGCTGGCATCCTGGGGGCGTGCCTTGTGTGGACGCCCGCGGTGCCAGCCGCCGACGCGACGACGGATGCTTCGCGGCTCGCGGCAGCCCTGCTCGACCAAGCCGGCTTTCATGGCGGCGTGATCGCGCATGTGGGCTGCGATGACGGTCAGCTGACCGCAGCAATCATGGCGGCGGCCACTGAGCAGGTGGGAGCGTCTGCCGGCGATGGATCGGTCGGTGGCGATGTGCTCCTGCTCGGGCTTGATGAGAAGCCTGAAAACGTGACAGCCGCTCGCGGGGCGATGGCAGAGGCGGGCTTCCTCGGTGTGGCCAACGTGGCGGCGTTTGATGGCGAGCATCTGCCCTTCATCGACAACCTCGCCAACCTGGTGATTCTCGAGCGTGATGTGCCCGAAGCCGAGGTGATGCGGGTGCTCTGCCCAGGCGGCACTGTGATCAGGCGGCCCGATCGGGCGATCGCCAACGGACCTGGCGGCTGGGGGGGAGGCTGGCAGACGTTGACCAAGCCGAGATCCCGATCGATCGATGAGTGGACGCACTACTTCCACGATGCCGCCGGCAATCCCGTGGCCCACGACACCGAGGTCGGGCCGCCGCGGCATCTGCAGTGGGTGGCCCATCCCCGCTGGTCGCGGCATCACGACCGGATGGCGAGCATGACGTCGCTGGTGTCGGCATCTGGCCGGCTCTACCTGATTCATGATGAGGGGTCGCGGGTGTCGATCGAGCTGCCACCGCACTGGCAGCTGGTGGCCCGCGATGCCTTCAACGGAACGCTCCTCTGGAAGCGCGAGATCCCCTCCTGGCACGACCACATGTGGCCGCTGAAGAGCGGGCCCACGCAGCTGGCGCGGCGGCTGGTGGCCGACGGTGACGACCTGTTTGTCACCCTCGGGCTGGATGCGGCGGTGTCGCGGCTCGACGGCCGCACCGGGGAAACGAAGGCGACCTACGAGGGCACCGAGTCGACCGAGGAGATGCTCCACGATGCGGGGCTGCTGCTGTGCCTGGTGAACCATGGCCGCAGCGAACTTGAGGACTACACGCCGCAGCTGCGGGTGGGCGATCAAGGCCGTGTGGCGAAGGAGTTTCTCTGGAACGGCGAGCCGCGGGAGGTGCAGGCAATCGATGTGGCGACCGGCCAGCGGCTCTGGAGCCACACCGGACGCGTGGTGCCCCTCACGCTCACAATGGATGCCGAGCATGTCGTCTGGCACGACGGCGAGCGGCTGGTCTGCCATGACCGCCAGACGGGCGAGCAGCGGTGGGCCTCGGAGGCAGCGCCGCGACGCCAGGCCCTGCCCTTCCACTTTGCGCCGAGGCTTGTGCTCTATGAGTCGGTCGCTCTCTATGCCGGGGGTGAGGGGCGGATGCAGGCCTTCTCGCTTGCCAATGGTGAGCAGCTCTGGGAGTCGGAGCATGCCCGCAGCGGCTATCAGTCGCCGCAAGACCTGATCGTGACCGGTGGCCTGGTGTGGGTGGCTCCCACGACCTCAACCAACGACACGGGGATCTACGTCGGCCGCGACCCGCTGACCGGCGAGGTCAAGAAAGAGTTTCCCCCTGATGTCGACACCTACTGGTTTCATCATCGCTGCCACATCGCCAAGGCGACCGACCGCTTCATCATTCCCTCGCGGACAGGGATCGAGTTTGTCGACTTCGATGCCAGCCACTGGGAGATCAACCACTGGGTGCGGGGCGGCTGTCTGTATGGCGTGCTGCCCTGCAACGGCCTGCTCTACGCACCGCCCCACGACTGCGCCTGCTACCCCGAGGCGAAGCTCAGCGGCTTCAATGCCCTCGCGCCCGAGCGGCCAAGCAGCGAGGCGACGCCCTTCCCCGATAAGGATCGCATCGTGTTTGGGCCGGCCTATGGCGAGCCTGTGGATGAGGGCGACGGCGGGGCCGCCGACTGGCCGACCTACCGGCACGACTCCCGGCGGAGTGGGGCTGCCAGCGGACCTGTGCCTGCGGAGGCCGCATCGCTCTGGACAGCCCAGCTCTCGGGCCGCCTCTCCCCGCCGGTGGTGGCCGGTGGGCGTGCCTACGTCGTCGAGATGGATGCCCACACCGTGCATGTCTTCGACGCTGAGAATGGGGAGCCGCTCTGGCAGCATGCTGCCGGCGGCCGCATCGACTCACCGCCAACGGTCTGGCGGGGCCGCGTGCTGTTCGGCTCGACTGACGGGTTTGTGACCTGCCTGCGGGCCAAAGACGGGGCCCTGCTCTGGCGATACTTTGCCGCCCCTTCCGATCGGCGGCTGACCGCCTTCGATCAGATCGAGTCGGTCTGGCCGGTGCACGGCACGATCCTCGTGGAAAACGATGTGGCCCACTTCATTGTCGGCCGCTCGGCCTTCCTCGACGGCGGCATGCGGTATGTGCGAATCGATGCCCGCACCGGCAGCCAGGTAGCGGTGACGACAATCGACGACAACGATCCTTCCGGTGGCAAGCTGCAGGACCGGATTCAGACGCTGCAGATGCCCGCGGGGCTGTCGGACATCCTGTCGAGCGATGGCGAGAAGATCTACCTGCGGTCGCAGGCCTTTGAGATGGACGGCACGCGGAACAACCTCGGCCCGATCTCGGGCGATCCCGCCGAACAGGGAAGCAGTCAGGCGGGCGAAGGCCGGCACCTCTTCGCGCCGATGGGCTATCTCGACGACACCTGGTTTCATCGCTCCTACTGGATCTACGGCAAGAACTTCGCCGGCGGCCACAGCGGCTACTGGCAGGCTGGCAAGTACACGCCCGGCGGCCGCATCCTCTGCTTCGACGACGACACGGTGTATGGCTATGCGCGGCTCCCTGAGTATTACCGCTGGACCACGCCACTGGAGCATCAGCTCTACGCCGCCAGCCTCGACGCGGCAGTCAAGACCGTGCAGCGGTCACCACCGCGACGGCGAAACGGTCAGCAGCGAGAGCCGGGGCTGATCACCTTTCCCGTCAGCGAGGCCCTCGATCCGTCGGGCAAGCCGGTGACCGTCTCGCTATGGATCAAGCCGGAGAGCCCCGGCGGTGTGATCCTGGCCCACGGTGGTGCTGTGCAGGGCTACAGCGTGGCGATTCGTCGCCGGCAGCCGATTTTTTCCGTGCGGGTTAGCAATCAGCTGGCACGTGTGGAAGCCGATGGACGCCTCGATGAGGGCTGGAACCATCTGGTCTGTCGGCTCGAGGAGAGCGGTCGCCTCTCGATCATCCTCAACGGTGAGGAGGTGGCCGCAGGCGAAGGGCCAGGGCTGATTCCGAGCAACCCCGCCAACCCGCTCGAGATCGGTGGCGACACCGGGAGCATTGTGGATGCCGAGCTCTTTGCAGGTGAGCAGGCTCCTCGCTTCGCCGGCAGCATCGATGACCTGCGGATCAGCCATCAGCCGATGTCGCTTGAGCAGGCGGAGGCCATTTTTAAGGATCCCGCAGCTGCACAGGGGCCAGCCGCACTGCTGTGCACGTTCGACAATGGCGATGCCCGCGACAGCTCTCGCCGCGATGGCCCCAGCCCTCCGATGGGCGATCTGCCCACAGCCGCCGGGCGGCTTGGGGAGGCGGTGGTGTTTCCCAAGCGGGTCGCCCGGCAGGCCGCGCCGGCGACGAGTGCGATTGGCGAGAACGGTCTTGGCTACGAGCAGAAGTGGACCCGCTTTGTGCCCCTGTTTGTGCGGGGGATGGTTGTTGGGGACGGCCGGATTGTGGTGGCGGGGCCGCCCGATCTGGTCGACTCCGAACAGGCTCTGGTGGGGCTCGCGGCTGACGATGAGGTGATGCGTGCGGAGCTGGTGAGGCAGGATGCGGCCCTGGCTGGTGGCGAGGGAGGGCTGCTGCGGATTCTCTCAGCAGCCGACGGTAGCCATCTGCTCGACACCACCACCGACTACCTCCCTGTCTGGGACGGAGTGATTGCCGCTGGTGGCCGGCTCTATGTGTCGACGACCGACGGCCGGCTGATCTGCCAGGGGGAGCGGTGATGAGAGGCTGCCGATGGTGGGTGCAGAGCACCGGCGCGCTGGCAGCGGCTGCCGGGATGCTGCTTGCGACTCCGGGAGTCGCCTGTTCGATTCCCGTGTTTCGCTATGCCCTCGAGCGGTGGCCGGCGGATCTGTTTGTGGCCACGGCTTCGGTGCCGGTGGTGGCAACAGCGGCTGAGAAGCAGGCGATCACCTGGCTTGAGGATCAGGCGCAGCCCAACGGTGGACCGCTGAATCTTGCAGTCAAGCGGACGCCTGCGACCGACGACGCGACAGCCGCTGATCGCGGGTCGCTGGTGATAGCTCGTCAGAGCCGAGGAAGTGAGCCCGCGGTGCTCTGGTCGGGTGGTCTGGCTGAGGCTGAGGCCACCTTGGCCACGAGCCCGTGGCAACGGGAGCTGGTGCGGCGGCTCGCGAGCGGCGATGCCGTTGTCTGGGTTGTGCTGGAAGGAGCGGATCCGGCCGCGGCAGCGCAGGCTCACCAGCTGCTCCGTGACCAACTGCCGCAGCTGGCGGAAGACACCGTCTTGCCGCGTGGGATCGGCCTGCCGGGCTCCGAACTGTTGGCTGGCATTCCGCTGGAGGTCCGGTTTTCGGTGCTCACCGTGCCAGCGGATGCCGCCGGCGAAGCCCTGCTGCGGGCCACGCTGCTGGCAGGCAGAAAGGAATCGGCGGCTGAAGGTGAGGCGATCGACCCGCAGGCGGCTTTGGTGGCGGCCGTCTTCGGCCGCGGTCGCGCGGCAGTCGTGGTTCCCGCAGCCACGCTGACGGTCGACGCCGTGGCGGAGTTTACCGCGTTTCTCTGCGGGGCCTGCTCCTGCCAGGTGAAGCAGCTCAACCCCGGCTTTGATCTGCTCCTGCCGGTCGACTGGGAGCAGCTGCTCTTTGGCGAGGGCCTGGCGGCATTGCCGCGTCTGCCGGCAGAGCCCGCGGCCGCCAGCCAGCCAGAGCTCGTGCCGATTCCTGCGGGCCGTTCTCGATCCCGTGCTGCGACATCGAGGGCCGGGCCGTGAGGGTTGTCGTCAGCCATCCTCGGCGCGGCCGCACGCTGGCCGCTGTGGTCGTGGTGCTGTCGCTGGCTGTGCTGTTCGGCCTGGGCGGGCTGCTGCTTGCCCCCGCTGAGCGTGGCAGGCCCGCCGGCCCGACGACGAAGCCAACGGCCACCACTCCGCCGGTCGTGCTCTTCTGTGCGGCCAGCAATCGTTCGGTGATGGAAGCAATCCTGGCCGACTACCGCAGCGAAACCGGCCGTGAGGTGGTCGTGCAGTATGGGCCGTCGCAGGCCCTGCTGGCGTCGCTTTCGATCAGTGGCACCGCCGATCTTTTTCTGCCGGCCGATGCGTCGTATCTCGACCTGGCCCGTGCACAGGGGCTGATCGACGCGGTGTTTCCCCTGGCGGTGATGCGAGCGGTCGTTGCCGTGCCTCGGGGCAACCCGCTGGGGCTGGCGACACTTGAAGACCTCCTGGCTGGCGATGTGCGGCTGGCGATGGCCAATCCCGACGCAGCGGCCATCGGCATGGTCACCAAACGCACGCTCGAGGCCAGCGGCGACTGGGAACGGCTGGCGGCTGCGGTGGATGTGTTTACGACCACCGTCACAGAGGTGACCAATGCGGTGAAGCTCGGTGCGGCCGACGCGGGCATCGTCTACGACGCGGTGCTGCACGACTATCCCGATCTGGAAGCGGTGGCGGTCGAGCCTCTGGGTGGGATTCGCTCGCAGGTCGGGCTGGCGGTGGCCTCAGGAAGCTCGCAGCCGCAGGCGGCGTCCCATCTGGCTCGCTACATCGCCGCTGCCGACCGTGGGCTCGTGCACTACCAGGAGCACGACTACACACCGCTTGAGGGAGATCTCTGGGATGACCAGCCAGAGCTCACGCTCTACGCAGGCTCGATGCTGCGGCCGGCCATCGAGGAGACGCTCACGGCCTTTGAGGCACGCGAGGGAGTGACCGTCACCACGGTCTACAACGGCTGTGGGATTCTTGTCGCGCAGATGGAGGCAGGCCGGGTGCCGGATGCCTACTTTGCATGTGATGTGGAGTTTATGAACCAGGTGGCGGATCGCTTCCCGGATGCCGAGGAGATCTCGCAGAACGAGCTGGTGATCCTCGTGGCCAAGGGCAACCCCAAAGGGATCGGCAGCCTCCGCGATCTGGCGACGACGGGGCTGCGAGTGGGGATTGGTCATGAGAAGCAGTGTGCGATGGGCTGGCTGACGCAGCGGACGCTCTCCGAGGGAGGCGTTCAGGAGCAGGTGATGGAGAATGTCGTCGTGCAGACGCCCACCGGCGACATGCTGGTCAACCAGATGCGGAGCGGGTCGCTCGATGCGGCCGTGGTCTATCTCAGCAACGCAGCCGGCGCCGGCGATGTGCTCGACGCGGTTCGGATCACCGACCTGCCCTGTTCAGTCGCTAGCCAGCCCTACGGGGTGGCCGCCGGCTCACCGAGGCGGCGGCTGGCGGAGCGGCTCGGCGAGGAGTTTCGCTCGCAGCTCTCGCGGGAGATCTTTGAGGCAGAGGGATTCCGCTGGCTGGATGCCCACGACCTCGTTCCGCAGCCTGAGTGATCCACCGCATGTCTGCCGACGCATCCCAGCCACGATCGACCGACCCGCAGCCCGAGCCACAGAGTGGCGGGCAGCAGCGGCCGTTTCGCACCGGCTCGGAGTGGCCTTTTTTCGTGGTCAGCGGGGCGATCGGCGGTGGCTACGTGCTGCTGCTGCTGGCCCTGCTCGCGGCCGACGTCGCCTCGACCTCTCTGGAAGACCTGAGGGCCGCGCTGACGAAGCCCGAGATTCTCTTTGCCGTGCGGATGACGCTGGTGAGCTGCACGTTGGCTGCGCTCGCCTCGCTGTGGGTGGCGGTGCCGCTGGGCTATCTGCTTGAGCGGTTTGCCTTTCGCGGGCGTGGCTTCGTCGACGCGGTGCTGGATATTCCTGTCGTGCTGCCGCCGCTGGTGCTGGGCTTAAGCCTCCTGATCCTGTTTCATCTGCCGATTGCGGGCACGACGCTCGAGGCGTTCGTGCAGCGGAGCCTCGGCCTGCAGGTGACCTACGCCCCGGTGGCGGTGGTGCTGGCCCAGTTTGTGGTGGCGGCGGCCTTTGCGATTCATTCGATGCGGCTGACCTTTGCCCGCATCGATCCGCGGCCGGAGGCGATCGCGATGACGCTCGGCTGCCGTCGCAGCCAGGCCTTCTGGAGGGTTGCCTTTCCCCAGGCCTGGCGGGGCATGGTGGCGGCCTTCAGCATTGCTTGGGCGAGATCGCTCGGTGAGTTTGGGCCGATCCTCGTGTTTGCCGGAGCCACGCGGATGAAGACGGAGGTGCTCTCGACCACCGTGTTTCTCGAGCTCAGCGTCGGTCGGCTGGAGGCAGCCGTGGCGGTGTCGCTGGTGATGGTGGCCGCGGCGGTGATCGTGCTGGGGATCGTGCGGCTTGCTGGCGGGAGGGTGGCGGGATGATTGAGCTTCGCCGCCTGAGCGTTCGTAGCGGGGGGTTTGCGGTTGAGAATCTTGAGTTGATGGTGCCCGCCGGCGGCTACGGCGTCTTGATGGGCAGCACGGGTAGCGGGAAGACCACGCTGCTGGAGGCGATCTGCGGGCTTCGCGTCGTGAGCGGCGGGAGCGTCTGGCTCGATGGCGTCGATGTCACCCGCTGGAACGTTGGCAGCCGGGGGATCGGTTATGTGCCGCAGGATGCGGGCCTGTTTCCCACGCTCAGCGTCCGCGAGCACCTGGCGTTTGGGCTTGTGCTGCGGCGGGTGTCGCGGCGGGAGATCCGTCGCCGCGTTGAGGAGGTGGCCGCGGCGCTGGGGATCACCTCGCTGCTGTCGCGGACTCCCAAGCACCTCAGCGGTGGTGAGGCGCGGCGGGTGGCGATCGGTCGGGCGATTGCCTTTCATCCACGGCTGCTGCTGCTGGATGAGCCGCTCTCCGCACTCGATGAAGACCACCGGCTGCGGCTGCTGGAGCTGCTGCGAAACGTGCACCGCAACGAGCGGGTGACGACGCTGCATGTGACCCACTACAGCGACGAGGCCGCGGCGGTTGGCGAGCATTTCTTTCGGCTTGAAGGCGGCCGGATCGTGGTCTGCCACCAGCCGAGCCCTGCGTTGGTAGGCCGAGCAGACGCCTGCCGGATTGAAGACTCCAAGGGGAGTCACACAACAGGAGGCCGCGGGGGCGGTGAGACACGATGAAGGTGCAGGTCGACGCCACAGGGCAGCTGCGGACGGCGGCAGGCTGGGGGGAAACGACCGTTGAGCTTGAAGACGGCACCACGCTGCGTGGGCTGCTCGAGAGGCTTGCTGCCAACACCGGCGCGTTGCGACCGCATCTCTTTGATGAGGAGGGCCGTGTGCAGCCAAGCCTGCTGCTGGTGGTCAATGGGGCCGCGGTCGCCGGAGGCGCGGGGGCCGCTGCGGCACGCCTCGCCGACGGAGACCGGGTGAGCCTGATGCCGCCGGTGGCGGGCGGGTGAAGGGAGCCGGTGCAGCGGCGACGGAGAGAGAGCCAGAGGCTTTGGATTGAGACGAAGGAGGGCGGCGATGTCCACCGCACGCAACACACGAGTGGAGCCTGAGACGAAGCCTGCTGCTGAGGATCGCTATGCCTGGCAGCAGGATGTCACGGGCTTTGGAGCCGAGGGACAGGCACGGCTGCGGGAGGCAACGGTGCTCGTCTCGCGGGCGGGTGGCGTGGGTGGCACTGTCGCGGTCTACCTGGCTGCGGCGGGTGTGGGGCGGCTGGTGCTCGCCCATGCGGGGCCGCTGCGGCTGGATGATCTCAACCGGCAGATCCTGATGACCACAGCAGGCCTCGGTAGCCCCCGGGTCGACATCGCTGAGCAGACGCTCGCCTCGCTCAACCCTGAGGTTGCGGTGGAGACGGTGCCCGCCAACATCGATGCCGAGAATGCTGCCGCACTCGTGGACCGCTGCGATCTGGTGGTCTCGGCGGCGCCGCTGTTTTCGGAGCGACTCGCGATGAATGCAGCGGCGGTGGCCTCTGGCACGCCGCTGGTGGATGCGGCGATGTATGACATGGAAGCGCGGCTGTTTGTCCGCGAGACCGCCAGCGACCCCTGCCTCGCCTGCCTCTATCCAGCCGATCCGCCCCAGTGGAAGCGGCGGTTTCCCGTCTTGGGGGCAGTCTCTGGCACGATCGGCGCAATGGCCGCTGTGGCCGCGATCCAGGTGCTCACCGGCATGCCCCGGCCAGCTGCCGGCAGGCTGACGCATCTCGATTTCACCACTCTGACGCTCCGCCAGGTGGCGATAGCAAAGCGGGTGGGCTGCTGTGTCTGCGGGACAGCGAGGCCCGTGTGAGGGCGCCGACCCGCGTGGATCCTGACCGACGAGAGATCGTCGTCTGGGAGGCGAAGGGCACCAAGAAGCGAGTCAGCGTGGTTCCGCAGTGCCTGGCGTCCGACCTGGCCGCCTCGCTGAGGACATGGCAGGCAAAGCATGCCCGCGAAGTGGAGCGTGGTGGACGACCGCGATCGCGTTGACGGTAAGCACGACCGGCACCACGTCCACGAGGGCCCTACTCTTTGAGGGTTCTGCCGACAGAACCACGGAGTTCCGCGGAACGGCAGAAATACGAGTTCGGCCGCTATGCTTACTTTCTCGTGCGGTCGTCGACCGATATATTTATGAGGAAGTGTGCCCCGGCTCCGGAGGACGTCATTGATGAGCCTAACCTTATCGCAATTCGGCATCGACCGCCTCGACGCGCAGCAGCGAGTTGAGTTAATCGGTCTCATTTGGGACAGCCTCCCCGACAATGCCCCCTGCGCACCCCCCGACTGGCATATCCAAGAATTGGAACGGAGAATCGCGGCCGCCGACGCCAACCCTGCGGCCGGTGAGCCTTGGGAGACCGTGTTAGCGCGATTGTCGAAGAGTTCATGAGTGTGCCCGTCGTCTTACGCCCGGAAGCCACAAAGGACACGGAAGAGGCAGTTGGCTATTTCGACGCACTCCGACCTGGATTGGGGCAGGCCTTCTTGATTCAAGTTCAAGAGGTTCTGCTTCGGGTTTCAGGAATGCCCGAGGTTCATGGCGTCGTCTGGCGGAATGTACGTGCTGCGCGGCTGCGGCGGTTTACGTATGTCGTTTATTACCGTGTCCACAAAGATAGTGTGGAGGTGTTGGCCGTGATCCAGGGCAACCGTGACGCTGCCGTCTGGCAGAACCGAGAGTGAAAGCCCGAGTAGGCCGAACCAGGCGTTGGAGCAGACTCGCGACAGTGTCCTGCGGCATGGCGATTCGGTTGGTCGCGAGCTACTCAACTTTCTCGTCCTGCTCGGTTTTGGAAGCGCCATAGCAAGATGACTGAACCTGAGGTAATTACGTGGACTACAGACTAGGCCGAACACAGCGGTACGTCTTGTTTCTTGTTGGTATATTACTCTTGGTTTTTTGCGCAACAGCGGCAATGAATGGCGGGCTTAAAGGCAAGGGAGGAGTTCCTGTTCCGCCTGGTGTCAATATTTTCGCCCTCGGATTTGGAGCAATTCTCGGCGGTGCAGCTATTTGGAGGTCTTGCTGCCCATCCATGGTCGTCTCGACAAAACTGCCTCCTGCTCCTGAGCGTGTCGCCCACAACCAGGGAAATCTCGAATTCCAATTCTTGCTACGTCAGGACAGAGCTCGCGTCATTCTGGACGAAAGGGAAGATCGCATTCACTTTTTCAACGGCCACGTGCCCTTTGGGCTGCGAACGTCCGCCGCGGGAGGATTTTCTTGTACTACAAATGCGATAATGCGCGTCCATGACGCCCGTGTCGCTAACCTGGGGAGGTGCCTCACAATCGTAACCCGCACCGGAAAGTGCGTTGCGCCTAGGGGAGATAGCGATTACTCAAGTCTGTATCAGCGTTTGAAACTAGTTGTGCCCGAGAATCACCCCGGATATTTGATTCACGATCCGCGAATGCAGTATCCAATTGGTGCCGCGATTTCTGGGAGTGGAGTACTGGGACTTTTGGCGGGTTGTTGGATGATGCCGATGGGGGCAAACGATACGATGCTCTATTTTTTTGGGGCACTGATAGCGACGGTCGTGTGCGTCGCTCTCAGCGGCTGGTTTGGCTGTCAGGCGAGCCTCTCGGCGAGACCGGTGGCCCGCCTGATCGGCGTCGTGATCGCGGCCTTGATGACCTCGCGGGGGCCGACGACGGTGACCTTTGCTCGGGCGCGGGTGACGCCCGTGTAGAGCAGCTCGCGGGTCACGATGCGGCTGGGCTGCTCGGGGAGCACGATCACGGCGTGGTCGTATTCGGAGCCCTGGCTCTTGTGAATCGTCAGGGCGTGGACCGTGGCGACATGCTCAAGGCGAGTGACCGGCACCCGCTGAACGTCGTCCGGCAGCCCGAAGAGGGCATCCATTCGCCTGCCCTGTGGCACGACCACACCCACGTCGCCATTGGCAAGGCCGAGGGCTCGGCTGTTGCGGGTGATCATCAGCGGACGGCCGACATACCAAGGCTCGCCTGGCGCAAGCATCAGCTGCCGCTCAACCCGGCTGTTCCAGGCCGCCACCCCCATCGCACCATCGCGGTGGCCGCAGAGGACCTGCAACTGGCTCTTCGTGGTGAGCACGTCGGCAGCTTCGCCGCGACGGGCAGCCTTCCGCAGGCTCTCCGCATGGCCGACCACCTCGGCGACCACGGCGTCGAGCTGCGAGCGGTGGGCCGGATCGACCCAGGCCACCGAGCCTGAGCCCCCCGCCAGCACATCGAAGGCCTGATCGGGATCGCCGTCGCGAATCGCTGCGGCGAGCTCGATGATCTCCGGCGACTCCGCGCGGTGAATCGTCGTTAGCGTTTCGATTGCTGCGTGCAGGGGCGACCCGCGATGGGCGCCGCTCCCAAACATCGCCAGGTCGCCAAGCACCGTGCCTGCATCCACGCTTGCCAGCTGATCGGGGTCGCCCACCAACCGCACCTGGGCGTCGGGATGCACCGCCGAGAGCAGCCGATGCATCAGGGCGCTGGAGAGCATTGAGGCCTCGTCGACAATCACCAGGTCGTAGGGCAGAGGATTGCCGGCGTGGTAGTGGTAGCGGTGGTGGCGGGATGGGTTGTAGCCGAGCAGCTTGTGGACGGTGCGGGCTGGCTCGGCAGTCACCGCCGCAAGCACATCAGCGGAGGCGCCTGCATCCTGGCATCGCTTCCGCAGCACCTCGCTCATTCGCGCGGCGGCTTTGCCGGTGGGAGCAGCCAGGGCCAGTCGTGGACGAGGGGCACCGGCTGGCAGCGACGAGAACGACGCCACCAGGTCGCGGGCCACCTTCGTGGTCTTGCCGGTGCCCGGGCCGCCCAGCAGGATCTGCAGCCGCCTTCCCGCGGCCCGCTCGCGGACGATGCGTGCGATTTCGGCCTCCTCGTCATACGAACGGCCGAGGTAGAGCCGGGCTCCATCGAGGATGAACGGCCGGCGGCTGCCGGGCGGGCCGACGAGCCGATCCGCGGCCGCGAGGGCCGTGGTCCATGGTGTGATCGTGGCTGGCCAGGAAGCCGGCTCTGCCCCACGAAGCTCGAGGCCGGCTGCCCACTCACCGATGCGGTTGAAATCGACGCAGGTGTGTCCATCGCGAACCGTCCGCATCGCCAGGCACATGCCGAGCAGGGCCAGCCGATCCGGCTCGGCAGCGCCGTCGCGGCCGGCCATCTCCACAAGCAGGCTGACCGCGGCGATGTCGTCGCGGCTGATCACACCGCTGCTCCGCTCGCGCTCGAGGGTGGACGTGATGGTGAAGGTTGGTGTGTTCATCGGCCGGCTCCTGCCAAAGACGCACCTGCGAGCAGGTCGCTGAGCTGCTGCCACAGGCCGCGCGGTGGCTTCCAGAAGAAGACCCCGCTGCGACGGCCTGCCTCGTCGGCTGGCGTGTCGCGGCCCTGCATGCCACGGATGAAGGCGTAGAGCACTCCGGTGATGCAGTCGTCGGGATCGGCCTCGGGAAGCCGCCAGCGGAGCAGCCGAAACAGCGCTGTGCCGTAGAGCAGGGCCTGGAGCGGATAGTGATGCTCGGCCATCGCGGCTGGGAGCACCGCGGCCGCATAGGCGGCGAGCGGATCGGCCATGCTGCTGCGGTGGAGCGTGTTGCTCTTGTAGTCGCAGACGAGCAGCTTTGGGGCGGCTGGCGGGCTGCCCGGGAGGCGGAAGACCGCGTCGATGGAGCCGGTCAGCAGGCCGCCAATGGGCATGTCGAAGGCCGGGCTTGCGAGGGTGTCGGCGTAGGGCCGCAGCGGATCTTCGCTGGCCAGCGTGGCCTGCAGCAGTTCGCCGACCTGGCGTGCCCGGAGGTCCTTTGCGAGCGGGGCCAGCCCAAAGGAAAACTCAAGTTCCGGCAGGCGGTCGGCTGCCGCGATGTCGGCCAGGGTGATGTCGCCGAGCGGCTTCCCCAGCGGTGTCTCGAGGCTTCGGCAGAGGACCTCGACCAGCGGCTCTTTCCAGGCCCGCTGGCTGCGGCTGGTCACCTGCTCGTTGACGACCCGCTGCACCTCCTTGCGGAGTGGCCGCTGGGCCGTGTCGATGCGCTCGAAGATCGTATGGATCAGGCTTCCCATCGCCTTGCCGGCGGGAAAGTCGATCACGTCTCGGGCCGCCGCGGCTGGCACCGAGAGCTCGAGGTCTGGGGCGGCGGTCGCTGCTGCGGGCTCATCGTGGCCCGGCGTGTCTGCGGCGTCGAACGGCTGGCTGCCGCGGCCCCGCTGGGCGACAAGGCTCGAGAATGACACCCGGCGGAAGCTGCGGCGGACCGCGGGCGCTGGGGCGACCTCAAGGGCTGGCAGCATGGCCTGTGCGTTTGCTCGCGCTTTCTTTCGTTGGTAGCGGCTCCCGGGGGCGACCAGCGACATGCCCGCTGGCACCGGGAGGGTGGTCTCAAGCACGCTCGGCGTTGGGGGGGCTTTCTTCTTCGGAGTGTCGCGAGCCACGAGCAGGGTGAGGGCATGCTCGGCGCGGGTCGCGGCCACGTAGAGCAGCCGCTTGACTTCGTCTTCCTCAGCCGCCTGTCGCCTGGCCTTCGCGTGGGCCGAGGCCTCCCCGAGGGCAAAGCTGAGGTCGAGCGTGCGGGTGCCGTTTTCGTCGTAGAACACGACCGGCCTGCCCCCGCCTCCCCGGTCCTTCATCTGCCAGAGATCGGCGACGATCACGCAGGGAAACTGCAGGCCCTTGGAGCCATGGACTGTGAGGATCTTGACCGCGTCGGCATCGCTTTCCACGCGACGGCTGACCAGCTCGTGGTTGTCGTCCATTGCCGCGAGGCGGGCGAAGATGGTCAGTGCCTCCTCGGGCGAGCACCCGCGACGCGGTCCGGCGGTATCGAGGACTTCGAAGATGTGCAGAAAGTCGGTGATGGTGCGTTCGCCCTGACGGCCCGCGGCGATCCGCTGCACGATCTCGCTGTCGGCCTCGATCACGGCAGCCAGGGCGGCAAGCCCCTTGGCCGTCATCAGAGAAGCCCAGCGATAGAGCACGTCCTGCACCCCGCCGACCACCTCGTCGGTCAGCGAGCCGACATCCGCAAGCGAGTGGCCGAAGAAGACGGTGGCTGCAACGCGACGCACGCGGCCGGTGTTGGAGGGCTGCTCGATGGCCTCGAGCAGCGAGCGAATCTGCTCCGCCATGCCGCTGCGCATCACGCTCGAGGTGCCCCCCGTCACGGCGGGAATACCCGCCTCGGAAAGCTGCCGCTGGATCAGCTGGCCAACGTTGCCGGACCGGACGAGCACGGCAATGTCTTTGGGCTCAACGTGTCGCTGCCTGATGCCGTTGCGGCCTTTCAGGGGGCCGTCGGCACAGTCAAGCCGGGCATCATCGAGGAGTGCGATCACCTGCCCGAGCACCGGCTTCGTCAGAGCCTGCTGATTGGTGGCTTCGCCAAGTTCGACAAAGGCGATGCTCGGCGAGCCGGTGATCTGCGATGCCTGGCGACCTGCCGGAGCGTCGACCTCGATGTAGCCGATGCCCTCACCAAACGTCTGGCCGGCAAAGCCGGCGTTGAGCCCATCGAGCAGCGGCTGATCGGAGCGGCGGTTCGTAGACAGGGTGCGGTGCGCCGTGGCCCCTTTGGCATAGGCGACATAGGCCCGCACGTCGGCGCCGCGAAACGCGTAGATCGACTGCTTGGGGTCACCAACGCTAACCAGCGCCCGGCCATCACCACCGGGAAAGAGCTTCTTGAAGAAGGCCCACTGCAGGCGGTCGGTGTCTTGGGCCTCGTCGACGATCGCCAGCTGAAACCGCTGCATCAGGGCCAGCAGCAGGTCGCTCCGCTTTTCATCCGTGACGAGTTCGTAGGCGATCCGCAAGAGGTCGTTGTAGCCCGGCTGCGTGGCCGTGGCCGCCTGCACCCGTCGCACACACTCCCGCAGCAGAGCAGGCAGCTCCTCGAGCCGGGACCGCGCTGCATCATCGAGTGAGCTCGTGTCGCGGTCGATCCACGGCTCCAGGAAAGGGTCTTCCAAGAGCTTCGCGACGAGTGGACCGATGCGGCGCTCGTCCCACCGTGACGTTGTGCGGGCGTGGCTGACAACCACGTCGTTGACCACCTCTGCCAGCAGCCTGTCGGTCACCGAGGCATCGACCACGGTTGTGGCCTCGAGGCCTGCCGCCCGCAGCACTCGGCTGCAGACGCCGTGGATCGTGGAGATCGTCGCGGTGTCAAACTCAGCCAGGGCCCGCTCGAGCCGGGCGATCCGCTGGGCGACCGCGTCGGCGGTGCCCTCGCGGAGCCGCTCGACGATCACGTCTCCAGCGGCATCCGCTCCACTGGCCAGCAGGGCGATCGTGTCGACGAGCCGCCGCCGCACCCGGTCGCGAAGTTCGGCGGCGGCGTTGCGAGTGAAGGTCGTGATCAGCACCTGGCCGATGCGGAGATCGTCCCGCAGGGCGAGCTCGCGGGTGACGAGGGCCGCAACCGAGTAGGTCTTGCCGGTGCCGGCGCTCGCCTCCACGACGAGGCCGTGGCAGACCGGGTCACGGGCAAGATCAAGCGGTGTGTGCTGGTGGGGCGTAGACATAGGCCTTGCGGCTGCGGTTGTGCTCGATCTGGGCGAGCGGGGAAAACTGTTCGAAGAACGGCCATCGCGGATCGTCGGGGGGAAACACGGCGTCGAAGGCCGGCGTGAGCCCATGCACGACCGCCTCGCTGGTTTGGGCGTAGCCCTTGCCGCTGACGTGTGTCGCGAAGGCATCGGCTGCGGCTTCACGGCTCTCCGTCAGGCTGGCGGCGGTCTTGCCAAACAGGCCGTGGGGGCGGAGGGCGGCCTGCTGGTAGAGCCGCACGAGCGTTGTGAGCAGGCTGCGTGCGCGGCTGGCGTCGATGGCCTCGTCGAGAACCACGATGCGTGGCATGACCGGCGTCTCGAGTTGGCCGTTCTTCTTCGTTTGTCCGGGAAACCATTTGTCTCGTTCGCTGAGAACGATCACCTGATCGGCCGTATGGCCGGCGGCCCGAGCAGCCAGCAGCTGCACAACCGCGCGGAGCTTGAGGTGATCGAAGCTGTTCGAGCCTCTGGCGTCTGGCCGTGCAAACACGAGCGAATGCGGCTCGGGAAACCAGCCTTCCAGCGTGCCCGCGAGCGTGATGTCTTCAAGCAGCAGATGAATCACCTCCGAAGACTGCTCGTCGAGCGGGGTGCCGTGGGCCGCGGCGGCATCGAGCAGGGCGTGTGAGAACTGCTGGATGTGCTCGATCACGTCGCCGCCGTAGCCAAGCACCGGCACATCGCCGTTGGCCCGCACGGCAGCCGCCCACGCGTCGGCGAGGCCGCGGCGGTTGTCGGTGGCCAGCAGCCGTTCGAGGTAGTCTTCGCGGAGGTCGCGCTGCTGGCGATACTCAAGCTCCAGCGGCAGTGTGGCGGGGATCTCCAGGTCATCATCTCGCCAGCGGTGGATGCCGAGCGTTTTGGTGACATAGGGCCAGAGGGGATCGTGGAGAAACGAGGCCAGCCAGTCGAGTTCGATGATCGTGGGAGGCTCGATCGGTGCGGCCGCGGCGGGTGGCGTGGCCTGCTCCTGCCCAAGGGCGGTGGCGGCGGCGCGGGCGGCGGTGTCGTGGCTCCAGACGGTGCCGGGCAGCAGATCCCCGGCCACGAAGTTGGGCCGGCTGCAGGCATGCCGTGGATGAAAGACCTCAATCGAGCTGTGCAGCTCGCCATGTCGCTTCGCCGGCGGCACGCCATGCCGGCCAACAAAGTCGACGAGTTCGGCAAGCGGTGTCACCAGCGGCAGCGTGGCGTTGTTTTTGACGTCCATGCCCGTGCAGGTGATCACCAGGCGGTCGCGGGCAGCCAGCAGGCTATCGAGCAGGCTGCGGCGGAGCTCGAGGCGGGGATCAGCGTCGCCGAGCAGCTCCTGCCGCGTGCAGAGGTCATCGTTGTCGCTCTCGCCGCCACTGAGGGCAGCGTCATCAAAGCCGGCCACGCAGACCACCCGAAACGGCACGCCCCGCAGGGGAATCATCGAGGTGGCCGTGATCGCTCCGGTGAGCAGCGGCTGGCGGCCAACTGCGGCGGTCAGCCGGCCGGTGAGCAGCGTCTTCACGTCGTGAAACGGCACGGCGACCGCTGAGGAGGTTTCATTCGACACGGCCGCCTTGCGAAGCGCGTCGATCTGCTGAAGTGGAACCTCCAGCTCATCGCTGTCGTCGCCAGCGAGGGCAGCGAGCGTCTCTTCCAGCAGGTCGCACCAGGCGGCCACCGGCTTGGGCTCCGCAGTGGCAAGGTCGAGCGTGTCGATGGTGCGAAAGATCGACACCAGGGGAGCGAGGCAGGTCACCTCAGCCGCCTCGACATGGGCCAGCGGCACGACATCGCCCAGGACTGGCTCCGAGGCTCCTTCGGAGACGACGGCCCCGAGGAGCATCCGCTCGAGCCCGAGCCGCCACGAGTGCGCAGAGAGTTCCGGCACGGCCAGGCCAGCCCGCTCGCGGCGATCGGCATCGAGCCCCCAGCGAATGTTGGTGTGGTCGATGCACCGCCGCCAGGTGGCGATGTCGTTCTCGTCGAGGTGGAAGTGGGCCTGCACGAGGGGATGAGCGGCCACCGCCAGCATGGCGTCGACGGAGCAGCGTGAGCCGGCGAGGGTGAGCAGGGAAGCCAGCAGCTCCGCCGCAGGGTGAATCTCGTGGATGCCGCGGTCGGCGACGATGAGATCCAGGCTGATGCTGCCGTCACTGCTGCCCAGGAGATTCCGCTCGCCTTGCACCCTGCGGCTGAACTCTGCCTCGAGATGCGGGGCGAGCGCTGCGATCTGTGGGCTGACGATCACCACCTCATGGGGCGCGAGGTCGTCGAGTTCGCCGAAGGCATGCACGATCGCGTCGTAGAGCACCTCGGCCTGACGGCTGAGATCGTGGCAGCGATGGACCAGCAGCGAATGATCGCCGGCGTCAAGCGGCGACGGGCCTTCGTGGGGTGTGGCATGCAGGTCGCGTGCCCCGGTCGTGATCGTGTGCTGCAGTCGCGCAAGGAGCGAGGCGTTGGCCGCAGGTGTGACCGCCGTCGCACCGTCCGCGGCTGCATGCGTGGCCGCGATGCCCTGCGAGGCGAGCAGCCACTGCGCCTCGCGGGTGCCGCGGAGCCAGGAGCCAACGAAGGGATCGGTGCGGTGGCCGCTCCTGCTGTCTGCGGGCTCTTGGCAGCGGCTCGGTGCGACACCCGGCGACACAGGCGGCGGCGCCTCGGCCCAGGCCTTTTGCAAGTCGGGCGAGGGATGGGCGAGCAGCACCTCGACCTCGCACGGACTGCCGGCTGCGGCTGGCAGCATGCTCAGCCGCTGGAGCAGCTCGATCTGGTGCAGCGAGAGCGACTGCAACCCAGCGACAAAGACTGCAGTGCTCCCCGCGGTCGTCGCCAGGCGGTCACGCACAGGCGGGCTCGCCGAGCCGAGCCGCTCACGGACGGCCCGCCAGAGATCGAACTGCCAGCGGTCGCGGCTGGCCAGCAGCGTGGTCGCCACGCTGCCCTCGTCGCTGGCAGCCGGGCTCAGCTCAGCCCGCCCCTCCTCCCAGGCGAGAATCATGCCGGGCCGGCGGAAGTGATAGTGGTCGAAGCGGTCGGCGATGCTGCGGGCGGCCAGCAGTGGGCCGCCGGCTCGGGTGATCCTCGAGGCGAACCGCTTGTCGCCTGCGATCACGTCCAGGATCGTGAACGTCAGCCGCTCCACAACCCAGGGGTCGTCGTCACGGAGGCGGGGATCGCCCGGCTCCAGCAGCGAGGAGAGCGCGGCCGGAGTGACAAAGCCGACGTTGGCCACGACGCCATCGCCGCATCCCGCATCGCTCGCCCCCAAGCGGCGTGCAAGGGCTGCCTCCAGCCATGCCTTCACCCCGGCCGTCGGCACCACGATCTGCGGCCGCGCAAAAAGGTTCCCCGCCTGCCGGCGAAGAAACGCCTCGGCCGGGGCGACCACCTCTTCCAGGCTGCGGACGTAGCGGATGGCGAGCGACATGGGTGTTGGAGTGTACCGCACCAGAGGGGAGTGCTGTGCCGCCGGAAGGGTCGGTCAGCTCACGCCTCTCCGAGAGGATCCGTGATCACGCGGGCTTGGGAATGAGGGCTGCCAGGTCGATTTCCGTGGCCCCAAAGGAGTGGTAGTCGGCTGGGGTGCAGGAGAGCACGATCACCTGCAGGCCGCGGCGGGCGGCGAGATCGAGCATCCGCTGCAGGAGCTGGATTCTCTGGGGATCGCTGTTGG